>JARRLM010000465.1:0-6425 GCA_037386985.1 Acidobacteriota bacterium
AACCATTCTCACATTGGGCATGCGATACCAGGTGGCGTCGATTTCCACCGTCGGGAGTTTATGTGAATATTCGCGAATCATCTCAGCAGGAGCTATGGATTCCGAATAAAAGGATCCGCACCAATCTTTGGAACTCCAGCTTGAAGTGCCTACCCACATTTTAGGAGGAAAATGAACGTCCATATGATGATTCTAATAGACATTACCGTATTTCAAAATAGGCCGGGAATTTTTGAGTCGGAAATAAAGGGACGCAATGGAACTTGAAAGCCATCCGCCGGTGTGTGGGTTTTTATCTCCATCTCGCCAATCCGCACACTGCACTTGACTTTCAAGGTTGAGACCATGGACTTTATGGGATCAGGAGATTATGATTCGGTCGTGACGGGTAAATAATATGATTAAAAAATTGGGGATTTTTTTAATATCCTGGTTGTTCGGCTGCGTTTCAGGGCTATATGCTGAAGTGACTTTTCAGGCAATTCATTCTGCATCCAACGATGTACTGGTGGCATTATTTACCGGCGATTCGATCGATATGGATAACATAGATATCGAGGATCCATCGCTATGGAAGATTAACGGAAAACCGGCCTCCGAAATTTTCATATATGCCACTGCCTCCGATGTCTGCGACTACCATGTTTACCTGAAGACCTCAAGACTGGAAGAGGGAGCGCAGTATAGTGTGGAAACGCCGTATGGGAACAGGACCATCCGTTTCAGTGAGAGGGATATTTTCTGCGAAGCAATAAAAGCCAACCAAGCCGGTTACAGCGCTCTTTCTGATATACGCTATGCAAATTTTGCCGTCTGGCTGGGCACCGGAGGACCTCAGAAAATAGATGGAGTTCTTCCTTCCTATGAAGTTTACGAACTGGAGACGAATAAAACTGTCGCATCGGGCAAATTAACGGAAATCGGGAAAGACGAAGGATCGGGGGATTATGTTTACCGCATGAACCTGGCGTCTGTACCCGAGGGTGGACCCTATAAAATAGCCGTTCAGGGCTACGGAAGTTCCCATCCTTTCGGAGTGGGCGGCGAATTTTCCAGAAGACTTGCCTATATGCTTTTTCGCGCACAGTATCTGCAGCGGTGCGGATGTCCTATCCGCAAACCCGATATCCGCCGAAATGCCTGCCATACCTTAATCTACGATGTGGATGGCCCTATAGGAGAGGCAAATATCGATGTAAAAGGGAATGAACGGACATTCAGGGTTTACGGGGGATATCATGATGCGGGAGATGCAGACCGCTTCGATGGTCAGTATGACATCCCCGGCGATTTTGATGAAGAATATCAAATCCTGAATTACGCCAATGGCGTTCCGGACATTATTGATGAAGCGGCATGGGGAACGCTGGCATGGGAATACCTGCAGAACGATGACGGAAGTATCCATTTCGGGACCGAAACGAGAGGATATCCCGATCCGTTTGCCGCGCCACTGGATCTCGATGACAAGAGATACGGGACGGTCAATATTGACGCGCGCGCCACAAGCATTGGTGCAGGCCTGTTTATGCATCTGGCGCGCATGATAAAACCGTACGATTCGGAACATTCCAAGAGACTGGTAGAGCGGGCTGAAAAAGCCATGGAGTTCGGAAGCGATTCCATGGCGGATCCGGAAAGGCTGTACTATCACATCCAGCGCTACCTTCTATTCGGAGATAATACGGACCATCGAAAAATCAGTGAACTTTACGGGATAGCCGGCGGATTAAAGGACAATTTATTCCTGACTCCCGGATACTCATTGAACGATGACAAATTCGATAATCCGGCGTATATACTTTCCTATATACTGGAAGATAAAGTTCCCACAGATCGGAATATCGTGGATTTCTTCAAACAGGCGATTCGGGATGCCGCCGATGCAAACATCGCGGAATTGCGCCGCTACGCCTATCCTGTAGGCAACAATCCCGACGGCAGGGCCTGGGGGCATAATGTGCGCCAGCCGCAGTATGCGGCGATTCCCCTGCTGCAATGGAAGCTGTCGGGAGATCAGAGCTACTTCGACGCGGCCTCTGAATTAATGGATTACAAAACCGGATTGAACGCGATCGGGATCAGTTATGTCACCGGCCTTGGATTTCACCAGGTCCATAACGTACACGACCGTGAAAGCGCCTATACGGCATCAAAAGGATGGGGCCCGAAGCCCGGAATAACGGTGTTTGGGCCGGGAGTTGCCGGATGGAATCGTGACATCCGGGTTATCCCACCCATAAACGAACTGCCGAAAGAGCGCCAGTTTGTCGATGACAGGCAAATAATATCCTTTACCGAATTTACAATATTTGAAACCATGCACTACGACGCCCTGTATACGGTTCTTGCCGGCGGCGGGAAATGGAACGGAGAGGATCCTTTTAATAGCCATTAAGTGTCGTTTGGGACTATGGGCATTATTTTATGGATCAGGCGCTGAACATTTCTCCGTGTCGAAACATCTTAATCGACAGTCAGCAGTCCGGAGGTTGAACTATGCGCCTGATGTTGAACTGCATTGTGACGTTGACCCTGATATCTTGTGTTGCATTGAAGACTGCAGGGCAAACTCCCAGACGTTTCTTCCCATTGAAAAAGAGATTTCAATGGGTGCTAAAATCGCAGCCGATTTTGACAAATCAGTACGACAGATCAGTGATCCCGCAGTCCTCGATCTTATCAATGGTATTGGCCAGAATCTTGCCAAGCACTCTGATGCGGATATGCCCTGTTTTTTTAAGGTAATAGATAGTACGGAAATGGATGTCCTGGCTTTTGCAGGGGGCCATATCTACATCACAAAAGCACTCATAACAACCGCAGGAAACGAAGCCGAATTGGCCGGAGCCATCGCCCATGGGATATCACACGTCGCAGCACGACACACATTCAGACTTGTTGATACGGAGCTGTTTCGCCAGGTTGAATCGGTTTCCATATTTCTGTTTTGGCCTTGGTCGAATCCTGATGCGACAACGCTGCACTTATCAACGGATATCGAAGGAATAGCCCCTACCCGGAGAGAATTTGAAGAAGAAGCCGATCAACTTGCAGTACAGTACCTTTGGAATACCGGCTATGATCCAAACGCTTATGTCACACTATTGAAGAAATTGCTCGAACATGAAAAAGAGTCGTCGAGCATTCAGCCGCATCGCCTTCTCCCCTTCATGCCGGCCACGGAAGACCGTATTAGGGCTTCGGCGCATGAGGGAAGCCAGTTGCCGCAAAAAGAGACCTACACAGTCACCACTTCGGAATTTGAGCGGGTGAAGGAGAATCTCCTTCTTATTAAAAACACGCAAAATGGCAAAAATATCGCGGAATTCCCGGGACAAAATCGCCCCAGCATGAAACGCAAGAAGGTGGAATGAGGATGATATGACCCATGTTCCTATCACCATCGGTTTTCTCATTTTTTCCTTTATCTGGGGCGGCATCCCTACCGGCTATATCGTCGTAAAGCTTCTCAAGGGCATTGATATCCGTAAGCATGGGAGCGGCAACATTGGCGCCACAAATGTTCGACGCGTATTGGGCACCCCATGGTTTTTCGGAGTGCTGATTGCTGATTTTCGATTTCACAGGTCTTGAAAAGGTCATTGTGGCGGCTTGGGTAATCGGAGGCAGTATGTTCTCTCCCTGGCTGAGATTAAAGGGAGGGAAAGGGATCGGGACAAGCCTGGGCGCGCTGTTCGTACTTGCGCCCTTTCCGGTGCTGGTGTCCGTCGTTGTATTTGTAGTAATTCTGTTCATGTTCAACTATGTTTCCATCGCTTCAATAAGCTCAGCCATAGTCTTTCCCATTGCAATCTTTGTAGCTGAATCGATGCGTGGAATCCGACATGATACAATTCTTCTCGTTTTCGCCATTCTTCTCGCCTGCGCGCTTGTTGCAATGCATCGTGTCAACATTTCGAAGGTCGCTAATGGAACAGAACACAGATTCTTTTTACGCAAAAAATAGTTTATTTGTTCGGTTACGGGGGCGGCTCATGCATAAGGCATTCTTTTTAGTAATCACTTTGGTATTCGCAGGCTTGCTGTGGGGTATTGCATCAAGTCAATCACAGAAGAGCTCCACAAATTCCCTCGAAGATCCATCCGTTGTCGAATGGATAGCCAACCACGCGGTTCGTCTTGATACTACGGAAGCCGGTCACGGCTTCGACGACATGCAGCCCCTGAAAAAGATAGTCGGAGATGCCCGGATCGTATCACTGGGAGAAGCAACTCATGGTACGCGCGAGTTTTTCCAACTCAAGCACCGCATGGTGGAATTTCTCGCGACGGAGATGGGATTTACAATTTTTTCAATCGAAGCCAACCTGCCCGAAGCATATCGTTTAAACAACTATATTCTGAACGGCGAGGGTGATCCGGCGAAACTTCTGCGCGGCATGTATTTCTGGACCTGGGACACGCAGGAGGTCCTGGCTATGATCCATTGGATGCGGGAATTTAACCAGTCAGGGAAAGGACAAATTCAATTTACGGGCTTCGACATGCAAACGCCGGATATTGCAACGCAGATAGTCCGAGATTTCGTTGCAAAGAACAATCCCGATTATCTCAACGATTTTAATAGGGCATCCCAACTGGCCGGTACAGCCCGCCAAGTCAGTGGACCAAACTTCGGCGTGGCGACAGGGACCTTCCCCGTCGCGCAAGCCAGGGGCAAGCGAGTGAGATTCAGCGGATACATCAAAACAGAAAATGTTACGGAGGGATTCGGCGGTTTATGGTGGAGGGTTGATGGAGACTCCGGCACTCTGGCTTTTGACAACATGCAGGATCGCGGGGTGACCGGAACCACTGACTGGAAAAAATATGAGTTGGAACTCCCGGTTGCAGCCGATGCCAAAAACATCAATTTCGGCGCACTCCATCCAGGCAACGGCACCGCATGGTTTGACTCGCTTTCCATCGAATTGGATGATGTCGACTACAATGACCCGCGCGTTTTTGACCTCGATTTTGAATCCTCTTCTGCAAAGGGTTTTTTTACGAGCGGAGACGGGTATCAGGTCCAGTTAGACAGTAAAGTCTCTTACAGTGGAAATCAGAGTCTTCAGATGAAGTATCTGGATAATGGAGCTAAATCCCCAAGAACTGATCCAGCTGTAGCGGCAGCCGCCTGGGAAGACGTAATCGATCATCTGGGAGCAGAACGAAAGCGGTACCGCCAGAGAAATGTAACTGATCACGAAATTGAATGGGTTATTCAGAATGCCAGGGTTGTGCTGCAGTGCATGCAAATGAGATCCAACGAGGTTAGTCGCGACCGGAGCATGCCGATAATATAAAGTGGATACTGGACCAATCCCCTAACCAAAAAGTGGTGGTATGGGCACATAACGGGCACATCTCTAAAGAGAGCTCCCGTGGGTATGAGCCCATGGGAGCGGCACTGCAGAAAATGTATGGCGACCAGATGGCAGTTTTTGGGTTCGCTTTCAACCGGGGATCTTTTCAGGCCATGGAAATGAATAAAGGTCTTCGAGAATTCACTGTTTCGGCGGCATTGCCGGACAGCCTGGACGCAACATTAGCAGCCTCTGGAATTCCAATTCTAGCACTTGATCTGAGGCAGATCCCCAAAGCCGGTCCGGTCGCTGAGTGGTGGGGCCGAACGCATAAGACACGCAGTATCGGGGCAGTTTTCTCCGAAGATAGCGAAGAGATTTATTGGTCGGAAATGAAGGCGCCCGACTGTTTCGACGCAATCCTGTTTGTTGACAGCACTACTGCCGCGCGCAAGAATCCCGGACGTTGAGAAATCGATTCCCGACATTTTCCTCATCAGTGAGTCGGCGATACAATGCCATCTGCCGGCACCGGCAGGCGCATCTTCCGAAAGGCTACAGTCCCCGAAGGCGGTGCAGGGTCGCCGGACCCTCTTTAACCTGAATTTCTTACAAGAATGCCAGGTTCAATTTTTGCTCTCGTGCCGTTTAAAGCTGGCGCCCTATTCCAGCCGCTTCATTATATATCGCTCTTCGGTGTATTCGACATCCAGTTCAACTCCGGGAATGATCAACTGGCCCGGTTTCAGGACCAGCGTAAACGTGTCATCTGTGAGTTGATAATCAAAAGTAACCGAACCACCCGACATGAGGTCAGGCATCTCACATACAATCGGCTGAAACGTAATAGTCGAGTCGTTTAACTCGTACATTCCTGAGTCGGCACCGAAGGTGCTGAAGGACTCAACTATCTGGGCATCGGAAGGGGTTGTGGTTCCCCATAATGGCCGCGGCTCAACAGCCGTGTCGCGTATTGAACTATAGTATTGTTTGGTAAAGATGAGGAGACCGGATTGAGGAACGATTTTCCCCTCATCGGGACCCCCAACGGTTTCTACCTCTTGAATTTCCCAAACTCCTTCTACCGTTGGTCCGGCAACTTCTTCCGTTGTCGGT
>JARRLM010000466.1:0-1790 GCA_037386985.1 Acidobacteriota bacterium
CTAGACGGCCTCTCCACAAAACCGGAGTACGTTCTTGTCGACGCTCGTACGATTCCACACTGCGCCTTCCCTCAGAAGGCCATAGTCCACGGAGATGCATTATGTGCGGCCATAGCCGCAGCGTCCTTAATTGCTAAAACAACAAGGGATGCATACATGATTGAACTGGACAGCGCCTATCCCGGCTACGGTTTTGCGGAGCATAAAGGGTATCCGACCCCCCGACACCTGAAAATTCTTAAAGAGCGGGGGCCTCTCTCCATCCACCGTAAAAGCTTTGCTCCGGTACGTGAAGCCCTGGGCAGGGATCTACGGCAACCGGAACTATTCTCCAGTTCATGAATGGAATTCCCGAGAAATGCTCGTGAACCCTTTGCCCTTGTAGCACCGGCATCGATTGTGCTAGAAACAGAACCCGACTGAAATCCTCTATCAATCACACATCGGGAGCATGGTTATGAGTGACAAGGAAATAAAAAGTAAAAAGCTTACTGGATCCCTGTGGAAGATAGCACTAGGCGTTGTGATTGTCATCGTCTTCTTTGCCTGTTATTACAAGATGGACACCCTTGAGAAACGCCTGCGGCGGACAGAGGACGTCCAGGCAATCGAGCGGCTGCAGTACGCGTACAACTACTATGTAGAACACATGTTGAAACAGGAAATCATTGATTGTTTTTCCGACAGCCCGGATGTCCTGCTGGATTGGCTTGAAGGCAAGTGGAAAGGCAAGGAAGGCGTAAAAAAATACTTCGACGTCAACCAGGTCCCTCCTGCCGGCTTTCTGCATCAGCTGATTCCTTCAGCCGGTCTCATTACGGTCCATCCTGACGGGAAAACAGCCAGCGGAAGATGGTACGCATTCGGCGGCGTTATGATGCCCTCACAGCCGCAGCAAGACGACATTCAAACCGTCAGTCGCTCGTTTATCAATGGTATTTACGAAATTGGCTATATCAAGGAAAACGACATATGGAAGATACTGACTATCAAATGGACCATCCCTTATGGCGTGCGGATATACGATGGGTGGATTATGCCGGAGGATATTGCGGGTCCGATGCTGAAGGAACAGCCGTCGCCTGGCGTTCCGCAGATGATACCCGACATACCGATGGATCCCAAGGATTTACGTTATGTCACCGGTTACATTCTGCCCTTCCACTTTACACATCCAGTGACCGGACAACCGACGGGCGAAGCAGCCCGAAATGAACGATTGAAACCTCTGGAACCTTAAATTTGGGATGTTGTGTTCTAGCGGTGAGTCGATGAATATTCCACTTTAAAATTGGGGGAATAAGAAGTCAGAAGCCAGGAGTCAGAAAAAGAATGGTCAACTTCCGGCTTCTGGCTTCTGGCTTCATTAATTTGCCAGAAAATCATGTGTACAGATTTCAGACAACAAGTTTCCCTATGGTTTTAATACCGCCTTGAGGGTTTTACCCTTCTCCGAGTCCTCAGCGGCCTCGTTGATCTGATCCAGAGAGTAGAACTTGATCAGGCGGTCAAACGGGAATTTCCCCTGCTTATACAACTCAATCAGCTGTGGTATGAAAATTTCGGGTACGCAATCCCCTTCGACGATCCCCTTTATCGTCCGTCCGTCCAGTACTGTCTGCATTTCAAGGTTCACTTCAACCCCGACTGGAGCAACGCCGATCAATCCGCAGACGCCGCCCATCATAAGACAATCCACCGCTTGGCGGAAAACCGCGGGAATACCTGTGCATTCAAGTGAGTAGGCAACGCCCCCACCGGTGATTTTCTTAATTTCCTCTACCGCATCC
>JARRLM010000466.1:1909-4806 GCA_037386985.1 Acidobacteriota bacterium
CTTGCTGGAATCAATTGTATGGGTAACACCGAATTCAGTAGACAACTTGAGCCGGCTCTCTACGACATCGACCCCGATAACAGTCGTACAGCCACAAACGGCAGCGGCCATAATTGCGCTCAATCCGACCGAACCAATACCAAAAACCACGATTGAGGAACCCGGTTTCGGTCTCAATGAGTTGATGACTCCACCGGCACCTGTCTGAATACCACAGCCCATCGGGCTTAGGATCTCCAGGGGAACGTCTGCCGGCACTTTCGCTATACTGCGATCTGACACAAGAGCGTGTGTCGCAAAAGTGGACTGGCCGAAAAAAGAACCGTAGATGGTCTCATCGCCCTTTTTCATAGTAGTGGATCCATCCGGACGTCTTCCGCCGAAGTTCAGTCTTTTGAAATCAGGGCACCATCCGGGTGCCCCGCTTTTACAGGAACTGCAAACACCACACGATGTAAAACTTGTCGCCACATGATCACCAGGCTGGACTTTGGTCACCTGAGATCCGACTTTTTCAACAATCCCGGCTCCCTCATGACCGAGCACACCCGGAAGCGGGACTGGAATATACTGCATACGAGCCACAAGATCAGTATGGCAAAGGCCCGAACTTACTATCTTCACCAATACCTCGTCCGCTCTCGGCTCATCCAGTTCGATCTCTTCCATATTAAAAGGTCCTGCCGCTTCGCGCACGACAGCTGCTTTGATCTTCATTATAAACCTCCGAATGTTCATTAATATTTCTTACCGCTCATGTCCGCATGTGCATCCATTATTCCAATCATTCCCTGCAATGCTTCGGCGGTGATATTAACTTATAGGACATTCCGCTGTGGGACACAAGCCTTGAATCTATTGAAAGATCCAGGGAATCCAGTTCGCAGGTACTGTATGGAGTTTAGAGTTCTAAGTTCTGAGTTATAGGCTATCAGTTTAAAACCTTCTGTAATTGCCTTCGAAATGTTGATGGATCATTGGCTGGGTACTGAGAATGCAGTGACAGGTTGATGCCTCTGTGACGGCAGTGCCAATAACTCTTCTCCTTCGGGATCCTGGGACCCGCATCCATCAGTGTAATAGTTTCCACAGCCGTCGTCTCATTCAACCCAGAACTTAGAACTCAGTACTCAGTACTTAGAACTCAGAACTTTTTATTTGAACCATTCCTGAAATCTGATTCTCCATCTAAATAGTGGAAGAGTTGACACTTGAGGACTACCGGATTACCTTAAGTAAGGAAAGACTGACACGATCTTTCCCCCGATTTTATTAAATGTAAAAAGTGAGGCCAAATGAAGACTTACGGATTTTCATACATACTGAGAACCCTGCCCCTTATCCTTTTGCTGGGAGCTTCTATCACAATCTTTGCAGGTGAAGATGTGGTTCTTCCTGATCTCCCGCGTATTTCCGTGGAAGAATTAAGGCAGATGATCGATAAAAACGCTGATATTGTGATTGTGGATACACGGGACGGCGGGAGCTATGCAGCCGGTCATATAAAAGGAGCCATCAACATCCATTACGATGTAACTTCGGATCCGATGCAGCGGCAGATGATGCTGATCGCTCTGCCGATGGATAAATTAATTGTAACCTATTGTGATTGCACCGATGACGCAAACAGTGCCAATGTCGCGCAGGAACTTTACGATCTCGGTTATGACCTGAAATACCTGAGGGTATTAAGCGGCGGGTCTCTTCGCTGGGTTGAACTGCAATACCCCCTCGAGAAATAAATAATAAGCCCACCCATTTCACCAAGAGCGATGGAGATACACTCCATCGCTTATGGCAAACAAAATATTCAAGCTTAATCGCCCCATCCCATTCCTGCACGGGATACGGATGCACCGGAAACGTCTACGATCGCAGCGCCTCCGTCCACCATTATCACCGCTCCGGTGATGAAAGACGAGTCATCGCTGGCCAGGAAAGAGCACGCACCGGACATTTCAGCCGGCATAGCAGGCCTCCGCAGTGGTACGCTTTCGGCAAGCACCTCAAACGCATCCCGGTTGAGCGCCTTGGACAGTCCCTCCATGGCATTGATCAGCATATCCGTTTTCGTTGCTCCGGGAGCCACAACGTTGCTCCGGACTCCCTTCGGTCCATAGTCCAGGGCGCATTGCCTTGACAGCTGGATGAGCCCGCCCTTGGAAGCGCAGTAGGCCGGCATCGAGGGAATAACGCGTACGCCGGCAAGCGAGGCGATATTTACAATGGATCCGCTGCCCTGCTTGATCATTTCCGGGATTGCCGCCTTCATGCAGAGGAACGGGCCGTTGAGATTGACATCCAGGACCTTTTTCCACAGGTCGATTTCAATATCGACAATGTTTCCCGGCGGATCGATTCCGGCATTATTGACAAGCACGTCAATCTTCCCACCGAACTTTACGGTTTCATCCACCATCTTTTTGACATCGTCAAATTTTGTAACATCGCCTGCGCATGTCGCCACCCTATCGGAATTCAACGACTGGGCGGTCTTTTCCAGCTCATCGGCCAGGATATCGCTGATGACAATCTTGGCGCCGTCATCAATGAAACGTTTGGCTATCGCGGCGCCGATGCCCCTGCCGCCTCCGGTAATGAGCGCTACTTTCCCTTCTAGTCCCATAGTGTTCTCTCCTCATTTTTCATTTTAAAGAGCCCTATCTAAATATTCAGACAGTGCGGAGCCTGCACCAATGTCAGACTTCAGCCAAGTGCTGATTCTATCTTTTACGTCGTGGATTTTTACACATTCCCCATCGCGACACAAGCGAGGAAAATGAGATTTGCGAGGCCTGCCATTCAAAACGGGCGAATCCTTTACTCGGACACTACACTAGATTGCTTTAGAGATCCTATCCATGTTAAGAAAGCCCTCTAATCATTTCTGCACGGAG
>JARRLM010000467.1:0-4745 GCA_037386985.1 Acidobacteriota bacterium
TGAAGCGGCCAAGGCAGGTGAGGTTGTGGACGATTTCACGGTGGAAGCCGAAGAACTGAAGTTCGCCCTTACCTATATTGGATTGACGCTGGCAGCGGAGACTGAAAGGAATCGAGACATTATCCTGAAGACGACGGTTCCCGCCGTGAAAGAGTCTATTGAGAACACAGGAAAATACATCAACAACAGCATATGGAGAAAGAATTTATTATGAATATAAAGAAAAGAATATTGGGCGGATTTAAAGTGGCGGTTGTCCTGGCATTACTGTGCGGTTTGGCGACGATTGGCCTGGCACAGGAGAAAGGATCACTGGAACAGAATCCCGCCTATATTAATATCGATGAAGCGTTTGATTTTTCAGTCACTAAACCTACTGTCAATATCCATCTGCCGAAGTTTCTGCTGGATAATATGCTATCTCAATTGGACGGCAGCCCGGATGATCCTTTTGCCGAGACGGGAATAGACATTTCAGAACTCACAAAGGATATTCAGCTTTTACATATAGTTGTGTTTGAAACAAAAGATCCCCAGACGATGGAGGGAGCAAAATCCGGGCTCGAAAAATTGAAGAATTCAATGAGTTCGAAGTGGATGCCGATCGTAAACGTCCCTGAAGGCAATGTTACTATCTTCGCAATGAGCGATGAAACCGGGAGCCGGTTAGCCGGGCTGGCGATGATGGTATTAGACAAAAACGCTGTTGTAGTCGGCAATATCGTCGGCGAAATTCAAATAGGAAAAATCATTGCCTCTGCATCCAAAATTGCAGCCAAAGGTGGAATGAATCTGGAAGAGAATGACATACTACAAAAACTGATGGGAGGGCTTAATCCCGCGCCTGCAAATCAAGGCGCACAACCTGCAGAGCCAGTCGGACAGCAAGGTTCAGAGACGGATCCTCAGGACTAGTGAATTTTCTCCATTAGGGGAAACGGGACATTGTTAGTATCCTATTACCGAATTCGATTCTCTAATTCATGATATCGAATTGTTAGAAACAGTGATATGCCGGACAGTGAATATATTTATAAAGACGGAGCTATATTCTTCCTAACTGGCCCGTCACCTGGATTCCGGCGAGTTCATCCTCAGCGATATCTCGCTGAAGGAGTTCATGATCCGGCTCACATACAGCGATGTCTCCTCGTTGCCGGGGATCCTGCCATAGCGCAGGAAAGGGTGTTTGCGATCCATCGCCGCTGATCTTCCGGCATTGTAGGATGCAGTGGCCGCAACGATATTACCATTGAACTTAGCCAGTTCTTCGCCCATGTAGGCCACCATGGCTGTGAGGGACCGATAGGTGAAGCGCTGGTCGAATGCTTCAAGAAACTGCAGGTCGAGGGGATTGAAGATGTCCCGATCCCGAACTCCGTCGAGGACGCTCTCCACGTAGCGGGTCCTGGCCTCCCTGACATTGAGCCTCAGTGATTCTTCCTGTTTTTCAAATTCAAGGTATTCTTCGGCCAGTGCTTGCACACCGGGATCACCAGCCAAAAGTCGCTCAAATACATCGGCAACCTGGATTCTCTGAAACCGGCTGTTGCTGCGTCTGAATTCTCTCAACAAACGCTGGGCCTCCTCGTAACGGTCCACCAGTTCGACGAGTTCGGCCTGTTCCCGGATACCGCTTTCAGGCACCGTCGTTGCTCGATTGCCGGCACAGCCCAGCCCGTAATGATTGGCGGTGCTCATCACGAACTGGCAGGGCCCAAAGGCAAGTGACGAGGAAACAGCGAATTCATAAAATCTGGACTCCTTGAAAATCTGTGCAAGGAGCCATGCAGGATCCATGGGGTGTTTCGCCACGGTGGCCAGGGCTTGCGTCAGCACGGGAACCATATGGTCCAACCGCTTTTCGAAATCGATCCGGGCAAATGGCTTGTTCCACTGGGCGATATTTTCACCATCGGCAAAGTACTCGATGTACTGGAGAGTTGCTCGCACCAGCCTCCTGTGGTAAGCGACGTCGTCTGAGGACGGAGGTCTGTAATCGGCGGGGACAAGAAACTGCAGCTTCGGCAGTTGCTCCGGTTGTGCCGTCGCGGTGCAGGGTGCACTCGAAAATCCCGCAGCCAGAATCCCGCCGTACTTGATGAATTCTCTTCTGTTTTTGTAGATCATGTGCATGTCTTTTAAAAGACGATAAAAACCTGACCTTGCAGGTCAAGCAGACGCGAGATCATTTCCTGTAGACTCCCGGATCTGTCAAACCTTTGCCGCCTCCCGGACAGAGCCGGGGAATCTCTCAACGGAATCAGGTCTATCCCGTTGGCGCTGTCCGGACGGGAGCAGGGAATTCCGGGGGGCATATGCAGTGTTATTGAACCCTTTTTGTGAGAGCCATTGCATCTGCAGGGCTTTCATCATGTGGCTCGAATTCCTTCATCTTCCTGCGAATGGTAGTCACCTGCGCCTGCAGCCGCTCCAGCCTTGATCCCGTGAGTTTGGGCGTAGCAATCATCCGTTTTTTGAGCGGGTTTATCCATTGATTCTGAGCATTTTTAAAGGCGAAATGGAGATGGGGACCTTCGACTCTTCCTGTGGAGCCGGACGTTCCGATAACCTGCCTGGATTTGACCTGCTGGCCTTTTTTAACCAACCGTTTCTTGAGATGCAGGTACCAGGATGAACTCCCATCGTCGTGCCGGATAGCAACCTTGTTCCCGCTGATCGAATCGTAGGAGGAAACAATCACCCTTCCCTTGGCGACGGCATGCACATTCGTTCCCGGACGCGCTCTGTAGTCTACGCCGTCGTGCATCTGCCGCAGTCCGGTGACCGGATGTACCCGCATTCCGTACGTGGACACGATATGAAGGCTGTCAAGGGGGTACCTCAGCCCGGAGTAGATCAGGGCTTCTCCCTCCCGTTCTCTTCCCCTGATACGATGCATACATGACAGTGCCGCTGATCCATTCGTCCCCGTAGTAGCGCTCCTGGAGCAGGACCTTGAATCTGTCGCCCTCACGGGCGTCGGTACGGAAACTGATCTTGCACTGCAGAATGCCATTGACCGTACCTGTAAGATTAAGAGGGACATCGCTGTTCAGAAGCATATCGTTGAGCGAGGACCCTTCTTCCAGTGTGCCTTCAATAACCCGATACCTGTATTCGGTGGGCTTCTCGGTCATGGAATAGACATACTCGCCGCTGCTTGCGTCCAGGATGATCCTATGGTCAATAACGATATTCGGTTCATAGATGAATTCGCTGATAGCTCCACCGTCGTCCGCCAGTTTTACCCAGATCTTTTCTCCGGCCCGGATGGACGTAATTTCCCTTTATCCCCATCCAAGCGGTAGTTGGCAATCACGATGCCCGCAATAAAAACCGGAAGGGAAAGAAAAACGATGCCAATCAATTGTAAGGTGCGACGGTTTTTAAAAATTTTGTTCATCTTGTTTAAAGTACATCCTAAAAGTGCGATCTCTCTTACCTCTCGCATCTCTCCATCTATGCTTCTTTTATCTCATCGGCAATCACATCAAACTCGCTGATCCCCTCTTTCGACATACTACGCCGGCAGAGCAGTTCCCGTCTCGGCTTGATATCGTGTAAAAATAATTTGTTGATCGGTAAATTGCAACCTCTTCATCGAAAAATCCGCTATGATCCGTTGATTTCTGCATGTCCGAGTCCGGTCGGTTTTCACTGAAGATCAGGCATGCTTTTCTGCAGCATCTGGTTAATCTGTGATGCAGCCGTCGAAAAGATGGATCTTCCGGTTGGCAAACTCCGCGTAACGCGGGTCGTGCGTCACCATGCAAATGGTTGCGCCCTGGTTGTGCAGATCGGTCAACAGCTCCATCACGGCTTCGCCGTTTTTGGAATCGAGGTTGCCCGTAGGCTCATCCGCCAGAAGAATCAGCGGGTTGCCGGCAAGCGCCCTTGCCACCGCCACCCTCTGCTGCTGCCCGCCGGAAAGCTGGCTGGGGAAGTGTTTGGCCCGGTGAATCATATCCACCTTCTCGAGCGCTTCCATTACCCGCTCCTTTCGTTCCTTTCCCCCCATGCCCCTGTATGTAAGCGGAAGCTCGACATTTTCGTAAACGCTCAGGTCTCCGATAAGGTTGAAGCTCTGAAAGATAAAGCCTATTTCACGGACCGGGCTTCCGTTGAGGGTATAGGCGCCTGATGTGGGGGAATCCAACAGGCCGAGAATGGAAAGAAGCGTCGATTTCCCGCAGCCGGAAGGTCCTTCAATGGAAACGTACTCTCCGGGAATAATATCCAGCGAGACTTCCGAGAGCGCGTGGGTTTCTACCTCTTCCGCATAAAAAATCTTTGTTACGCTGTCGAGATGAATCAGGGGGTTGTCAAGATTGCTCATTTGGTTTCTCCTATTTCAATCGGATAGTGTCGAAGCCGTCCTGCGCCGTCATATCCGACAAAATAACTTCATCGCCCTGGTTCAGTCCTTCTCTGACTTCGATTGTATTGACAGAACTGGTGCCCAGACTGACCGTTACACGGTCGGCCCTTTTTCTGTCCGTATCGAGCTTGAAGAGGCCGATCCGGCTGTTTTCCTGCCCCTGTACGGGGCGGCCCACATAAAGCACGTCTTCCAGCCTTTCCAGGACAATGGTTCCGTCGACACTTTGTTCCGGCCTGGCCCCTTTGGGAAGTTCCGCTTCCAGCCTGACGTCTACGGTTACACTACCGTCTATTACTGCCGGATCGATTCGTGAGACTCTGCCGGGGATAATGCTGCTGCGCGTATCGATCGATACTTCCTG
>JARRLM010000468.1:0-2870 GCA_037386985.1 Acidobacteriota bacterium
GTCGTTCGCGGCCCCAACTGTCTGAAAGATATTCCCGGTTATTTTGGGAAGACCCGTATTGTTGAGGAGTACGGCGACTACAAAGTGAAAATTCTTGCGGAGATTGTCGACGCATACCGGCTCAGCACGGAAGAGATACTGGGACGAGCTTCCTATTACGGATCAAACGGTGCCGATATTATTGACCTTGGCTGCCCGGTTGATGGAGGGTTCCCGGAGATAGCGAAAGCGGTGAAAGCTCTTAAGGCGGAGGGCTTCTGTGTCAGTGTGGATTCATTCAATGCGGTGGATATTCTGAACGCGGACCGGGCCGGAGTCGATTTTGTCCTGAGCGTGAACTCCCGCAACATGGACGTAGTGCCCCGCCTGCACTGCAAGGTTGTGGTAATCCCTGATTTCGAGAAGGGACTGAGGTCTTTAGAGCACAACATGTCTCAATTGGAAGCCTGGGGAGTTCCCTATATTGTCGATCCGGTATTGAAGCCTATTGGACTGGGTTTTGCGGAATCGATCGGCGATTTCATCACTGTACGCCGGAATCATCCTGAGGCTGAAATGCTTATGGGAGTCGGCAACCTCACAGAGCTGACAGATGCGGATACAACGGGCATTGCTGCAATGATGGCGGGCTTCGCAGCCGAATTGGGCATTCAATACGTCCTGACCACGGAAGTGATCAGCTGGGCACGGGGTGCGGTGCGGGAATTCGATATTGCCCGAAAGCTTATGGATTATGCCTGCCGGAACAGAATACCGCCCAAGCATCTGGACAATGGATTGATTACGGTCAAAGATCCTCCTTTTGACACTTATGGGGAAGAAGAATTGAGGGCTATGCAGGAGGAGGTGCGCGATCGCAATTATCGTATCTTTATAGATCGGGATTTCATATACATATTCAATAACCGGGTTTTCGTCAAGGATACGGATCCACAGGCAATCCTGGGTCAACTGGATATCGGTAACGATCCTGCACAGGCGTTCTACCTTGGAAGGGAATTGGAAAAAGCGGCGCTGGCTCTGAAGCTGGGAAAGAAGTATTTGCAGGAAGAAGAACTGCGTTGGGGATACTTATCCTCATGACGAAGCATATATGAATTTGAAAGGAAAGCGGTGAACCTTGAACCCTGAACCTTGAACGGTTTTTGGATGATTATTGAGACGATTTTTTCCACTGTTGATGAAGCTGGAAAACCCAACTTCGCTCCCATGGGATTGCTCTGGGAAGACGAGTATGTCACGGTGCGACCCTATCGCAATACCCAAACCTGTGCGAACCTGCTTTCCACCGGTTACGGAGTGGCGAATATCACGGATAATGTTTTAGCCTATGTCCAATCGGCTTTATATGAAGCAGTCCTGCCCTATTTCCCTGCCCGGATTGTAGAGGGAGTAGTTTTTGTGCATACATGTTCATGGCGCGAACTGGAAGTGGTTTCCCGCTCCTGTCCCGATGACCGTGCGGAGCTGCAATGCCGGATAGTGCATACAGAACGCCAGAAAGATTTCCTCGGTTTCTGCAGGGCGGGAAATGCTGTAATAGAAGCGGCTATTTTGGCAACTCGTCTGGCTTTCTTGGATAGAAAGATTGTGGACGGAAAGATGATTGAGTTTGTGGAGATTGTTGAAAAGACAGGCGGCGCAGTTGAAAAACAGGCTCTGCAACTGGTCCGGGAATATATCGGGAAGGCGGGGAACGAATGATTGAAGTGCGAAGCTGCGCGCGTCTCCATCTGGGTCTCCTGGATAACAACGGGGAAATGGGACGACTGTACGGCAGTATCGGTGTGGCCGTGAACCGGCCGAAGCTTTTACTGAAAGCGAAAGCGGCGGATGCGCTTCAGGTAGAAGGACTGGATTGCGAAAAGGTCGCCGCGTGCGCGAAAAGGTTCATGAAGCATTTCGGCTTCCCGGCAGGGGCGCGTCTGAATTTAGTGAGTACTATACCGGCGCATGTCGGGTTGGGTTCCGGTACACAGCTGGCGCTTGCCGTAGGTACTGCTTTGGCCCGGCTGGCCCGCAGGCGGCTCGGCATCCAGGAAATTGCATTGGCTGTAGGAAGAGGTAGGCATTCGGGTATCGGCATATCCACTTTCCGGTATGGTGGCTTTGTGCTGGATGGCGGGCACCGGATTCGTTCGATGGATACATCGTCCCGAAAAACAGTTAAAAACAGGATTCCCCCGTTGCTGTTTCAACACGCCATGCCCGGGGACTGGTTTTTTATTGTAGTTATCCCGGAGACAGATCCCGGTCTGAGCGGCACGAGAGAGTCTAACGCTTTTCTGAACCTGCCGAAGGCGCCTTCCGTGCTGGTGGAAAAAATCAGCCGGGTGCTGCTGATCCAGATGCTGCCGGCCCTGGTGGAGAAAGATGTTTCGAATTTCGGCCAGGCGTTGACCCGTATCCAGTATATGGTTGGAGACTGTTTCTCTTCGGTCCAGGGAGGGCGGTTCGCCAATCCGATTTCCGAAAAAATGGTGGATTTCATGCTCTCGCGGGGAGCCGCCGGTATCGGGCAAAGCTCCTGGGGACCGACCGTGTATGGTCTTGTCGAGGGAAAGGCCGAAGCGCAAAAACTGAAGCAGAAAACTCAGTCATACCTGGACACACTCGGTGGTGGGCAGACGTTTTTGGCTAAGCCTCAAAATCACGGCTCCCGGATTTCGATCGTTTGACAGCATACTTTTTCTGCAAAATCTAATGAAGCAGATAATATGAAGAGATGAAGTGTAAAACGGCCGTCCGTTGATAGAACATATAGAACAGGCGTGATCCTGATTGAAACTTTTAATGTACAACCCTGAACGATGAACCCTGAACCCTGAACGGGAAAGGATATTTTATGAAAAAGATCCTCATTCAATTAG
>JARRLM010000469.1:0-3946 GCA_037386985.1 Acidobacteriota bacterium
AGGTCGCCTCCAAAGTCGATTCGCGAACCATCATCGATGCAAACGGTGCGGAGCAATTGCTGGGAAACGGAGATATGCTGTTCATTCCTCCGGGCACTTCACGTCTGACCCGGATTCACGGCGCCTATCTGGCTGAGTGGGAAGGTCAGACAATAGCTCAGCATCTTCGTGAACAGGCTGAACCGACCTATGACGAATCCGTCCTGAACTATGGAATGGAAGAAACCGACGAACTGGGCAATCCGTTGGATCCCGGGCAGCAGGACAGACTGTATAGCGAAGCTGTTCGAGTGGTTGTAAGCGAAGGGAGAGCATCCACTTCCCTGCTTCAAAGAAGGCTCAGTATCGGCTACGGCCGGGCGGCGAAACTGATCGATTCGATGTACCACAACAACCTTGTTTCTCAAGCGGATGGCTCCAAACCAAGGGAGGTGCTGGTCGGTCTGGATTACCTGGATCGATTGGATGAGGCGTAATCCTGCGCCAGCCTCCCCCATTCTTGACACAGTTATTTCATTTGTTACACTCTTTACATAGCGTTCAGTCGTTGCGACCTACTTGCATGAGGACCTGCTGTGAACGTACGGAAGCGAACTTCCCTTTTACTCGTATTCTTAATTTTCTGTTCCGGTTTTGAGCTTGCAGGCCAGGATGGAAAACAGAAGAGCACACCCCTGTTTAAAGTAGACGTCGAAACCGTATTTGTAAAAGTCGCAGTATCGGACCCTCTGAACAGGTATGTAACAGGATTGGAAAGGGAGCACTTCAGAGTCTTCGAAGACAAGATCGAGCAGGAAATCATCCATTTTGATCAACGATCTGCTCCTATCAGTGTCGGAATTATTTTCGATATCAGCGGGAGTATGAAAGACAACGCAAATATTAAAAAAGCAAAAAGTGCGATTGCAAAATTCCTGGAGTTCGGGAATCCTGAGGATGAATACCTGCTGATCACCTTCAATCAAAAGACCAAACTGGTGCGGGATTTCAGTCAACAGGTTTCCACTTTACAAAATGATATAATTTTCCAGAAACCGGGCGGTAATACGTCTCTTTATGATGCCGTTTATATGGGACTACCCTCATCCTCATAACTGATGGACAGGACAACAGCAGCCGATACTCCTCCAAGGAAGTCCGCGAATTTGCCAAAGAATCGAGCGTCCAGATTTACAGCATCGGCCAGTTGGGTGAACTTGGCTACGGAATGTCTATTATTCGGGAAATAGTAAACATAACCGGCGGACGCGCGTTCTTTCCGAACAATTTCAATGAACTCGATTATTATATCGATTTGATTCACGCTGAATTACGCAATCAATACGTACTGGGCTACCGGCCGACGAATCAGAATCACGACGGGGATTGGCGGCGTATCAAAGTCCAACTGGACGCGCCGAGAGGTCTTCCAGATTTGAAAGTACATGCTAGAGAAGGATACTATGCCCCGACCCATTAATCGATTTCGCCCCCGGCTCGAAGCCGCTCTTCCTTTTCTTGCCTTTCTTGTACTAATCACAATTAGTGATTATTTAAAAAATACTTATGCTATAAATGCTTATGTAATACATTCATATCCAACAAGCGTACAGAATGCCGATTTCAACCAGAATCTGCTAAGTGCGCAGGAGTCTGGACGAGAACAAGGTGGATACAAGGTAGGAGTCAAGGTCGATCTTGTCATGATGTACACTTCAGTTTTTGATAAGAACAGCCATTTTATCAGCGACCTGAAAAAAGAGGATTTCAATCTGTACGAAGATGGAGTCCTGCAGGAGATTGCCTACTTTTCTCAGGAGGATACACCCATCAGCTTGGGCATCATTCTTGATTTAAGCGGCAGCATGATGGGAAGAATAGAGCAGGTCCATAGAGCTGCCCGCGCTTTCATCGAAGCAAGCAATCCCTCCGATGAAGTCTTTTTAATTGGATTTAACGACGAAGTCGAATTATTGCAGCCCTTTACCAACGATATAGACGAAATATCCGATGCACTTGAAAACGCCATAGTTACGGGCGACACCGCACTCTACGACGCTATTTATCTGGGAGTCCAGGAAGCGCATAAAGGGAAAAAATCCAAAAAAGCCGTCGTAGTCATTTCAGATGGCGTAGACAGAATGAGCGCCTATTCTTTAAACGAGCTGGTTTCCTTCGTTCAGGAATCGGACGTTCAGATTTACAGCATCTTTCTGAACGAATTACCAGAGGAAGGTTTTTTTGGCAGATGGAGAAAAACCGAAGGGGAGAGGGCGTTGGACGCCCTGAAAAGGATATCCCAGGAAAGCGGCGGGAAAGCCCACATACCCAGCCAAGACAACACAATCTACAACATAGTTGCAGAAATCGCATCAGAACTTCGGAGTCAGTACAGTATCGGGTATTTCTCCAGTAACGATAAGAGCGACGGTTCCTGGCGACGTGTTGTAATCAAGCTCGACAGTGACACTATATCCAATCCCCAGTTGCGCTATCGTCGTGGTTACTATGCCCCAAAAGATCCAACTGAATAGTTCTGAGTTCTGAGTTTTGAGTTCTGAGTTTGATGGAAAAGTGAAAGACGGCCGGCACCGAATATCTACTATAAATAGTGAATTCAGAATTCTAAACTCAGAACTTTACGCTTGGTACTGCACCTGTCTTGTTTTTATAATTAAATCCTTCTGAAAAAGCGCCTTGTTTTGTTAATGGATTAAACCGATATGCTTACGACCCTATTGCCGGCAGCCACAGATCCGGCTTCATTCCACCTGTATTCTTCCTTCCTTTTGATTGCCTGCTTCCTGGGCTTGGCAACTGCAGAAACACCCAGAAAACGAAATAAATCCAGAGAAACGAAATCTTTCAGGAAAATCTCGTCGATGATCAACCGATCCCTCGATCTCAGCACAATTCTGGGAACCGCGTTGGAAGAGATCATTGATTCTGTGGGAATGGACGCCGGAATCATCCACCTGCGGACCGCAAACGGATCCGCTACCACTAATTTCACTCAAGGCTTCGGCAAAGAGACTTCCAAAATACTCGAAGGAATCAGCGATGAAGACATTGCGTCCTATCCATTGCCGTTTATTTCGGGTGAAGTATCCGAGTGGGGCGACAATATTCTCGTCCAGACACTCCGCCGGGAAGGAATGAAATTCTTTGCCATATTCCCAGTATTGTCCGGCAAGCAGGTCCTGGGAAGCCTAAAATTATCCTCGCAAAGTGCCAAACCACTGTCTGCAACCCAGGAAGAATATATCAGCGCTTTCTGTGAAATTCTCGGAGTCGCTATTGTCAACACACAGATCCGCGATCAATCCAGCAAGTTGTCAGAAGACCTTGTCGCTCTACAGGAAGTTAATAAAATCATTTCGGAGAGTTTTGATCTCGAAGATATCATTCTTAAGATAGTCGTCGAGGGCAAGCGTCTTGCCAAAACGAGTCAGTGCCACCTATTCCTGCTTGATGACTCCGAGCAAAAACTCGTCGGATCCGCTTCAACCCAGACGGAAAACTTTGATATCCGTAAGGTACAGATAAAATTTTCAGAAGCTTCCACACCCGTAACCGCCTTGTTGGAAAAGCGCGTCATCGTACTCGAGGATACATCCAGCGAAGAGGGCTCCAACAGCAAAATGCTTGAATCGCTTGGATGGCGTTCAGCCATATTTGCGCCTCTTCTGACCAAGCAACAGGCGATAGGCGTCCTGGTTTGCAGTGATGGTGTCAGCCATCGCAAGTTCACGCGCGACGAGGTATTACGAGCGGAAGCCCTGGCTCATCAGGCAGCGATTGCCCTGGAAAGCGCCAGGCTTTTCAGGGTTGTGTCACGCAGCCAGAAGGAGTGGGAAACCACTTTTGACGCTATGCAGGACTGTGTATCGGTGCATGATACAACCGGCAAGGTCATCCGTGCCAATGTTGCATTGGCGCGCCGTTTCAACACTATCCCGCAAAAAAT
>JARRLM010000470.1:0-5336 GCA_037386985.1 Acidobacteriota bacterium
CCGATCGATGGCATCACCATCCGCCGGGCGACTGCCGAAGATTATGATGACATCATGGCGCTCATTGAACGTGCATACGTTGATCTGACGGAAACGAGTGCAGGGTTGTATACACAGCGCGAAGAACTGCAGCGAATCCTTGAACACGACTTCGGTTGGTGTTACGTAGCCGAATCCAATCGCGAATCAAAAGCGCGAATTGTAGGAATGGCGTCGTATATCACCATGCATGTACCGGTGATCGGCGTGCCCGGCGCGCTTGTCGCCGACCTGGCCGTCGAACCGGTAATGCGGCGAAAAGGCATAGCGAAATCGCTGCAACTGTTTGCCTATCGACAGTTGTCCCGTGAAGGTCTTCGCTGGCTGTTTGGAAACATAGCGCCGGAAAATGAATCATCGCTCAAACAGGTTGAATCACTTGGGCGGACGATCTGGGGTCGGGCCGTACACTTCAAGCAAGATTCGTGATCCCAACAACACCGGTGGCCTCACATCACATGTTTCCTGTCGGTGAGAGTTGGATACATGTAGCCACGGTCCCAAGCGTATACCCCAAAAGACATAAAACTCTGATTTTTAGTGGATGCTGTTGGTCTCCTATCCCCTGCTATTTATTCACATGCACGTAAAGTGGCCTAGATGGAAGTTAGGAAATTTTAGGCGGACATTCAGCTTGCTGTAATCTTCGAATGGGAGTGTATGGTGTTTCAGGACTTAGAAATTAAGCACCTTTAATGGCGGTTTCTTGGTTTATTGATTGGTAGTCCAGGACCTTTGAACCAGCGGTATTCATCTCAACACGGCCGTTGAATTCTGCACCATCTTCTATCAGGAGTTTTTGCGTGAAGATTTCTCCCTTCACCTTACCCCTAGCGCTGATTTCCAGGCGATCCGTGGCTCTCATATTCCCCTCTACTTTCCCGTCCACCATAATACATTTGGCCAGAATGTCACCTTGCATAAAGGCTGTCTGACCTAGAATCACCTGGTCTGCCTCTATTTTCCCAATGACACTGCCATCCACGCGCAGAATTCCCTTGGCCACGAACTCTCCTTTGACTTCGGAATCTGCTCCTAAAAATGATTTCAGCTTTTCTTTATCCTTACTGCGCATTATGTTCTCCGGAGAAGAAATTGTTAAGGATGGATGCTCGTTCCGTTCTTCCAGACGTCCTGGTGGACATGTGGTCCTGTAGATTATCCGGTGGAACCAAACACATAATATTCTCTCCCAACTGACCGAATAAAATCTGTGGCCAGTATATATCTTGTCGGTTTCTGTAATTAGGGAGATTAGTTCTAATGGAAGTTTAGACCGTGATTCGGGAACCGGAATTTGGTTTTTTAATTTGTAGGATCGCCTTTTTCCGGAATTACGCCTTCAGGCCGAGAAGAAAAATCGGCAAAAAATCGATGCAGTGTCTCTGCCAATATTTGCGGTTGAAGATGTTAGGATTGCCATCTTGCATGCAGTTTTTAATCCACAGACATTCAGCAAGAAGAACCAGCTTTATACGCCATGGCAGTAGAGGTAGATCCAGTTCAACAGCAGGATCCCGGGCAGACCGAAGCGCAGTACCGGCTGCCTCGCAGGGCTTTCAAGCTGCAGCCGGGGGCGCGGAATGCAGAAGACTATGACCGTAAAAGCATAAACCACAAAGAGGATTGTAAAGATGCAGAACATCGCCCCCAGCGGATTGAGGCTGAAGGCTTCGAAAAACCGGCCATGGACGATATGCCGGAAGCTGCGGGTCATCCCGCAGGTCAGGCAGGGAATGCCCGTGAAGGAATGGAGAGGACATTTGTAAAAATCGGTGAGACCGGGAGGCACAATCCAGGCCACAGCCAGAGCCATCAGCCCGATTGCGCCCCATATCAGCTCATGGTCCACACCCGGTTCCGGTGAACCGTATTTCCGGAATAGTAGTTTCATCAACTATAGATCACACGATGGGTCTATTTCGACATTGCTGCAAAAAACGCACCCATACCGAAAATAAAAAATAAAATTACAGCGCAACTGCAGCAACAGATCAGCGGCAACAGTATCGCCAGCACCGCTTTGCCCGTCGTCGTCTCATGCATCTCTCTGGCGCCGATCACCTGGGCGACAATGGCCCAGATCCCGCCGATAAAGCTTCCGCAAATGGGCAGAATATGAAAGAGGGCAGTTGCTCCGGACGCATAGGCTACGACACGGAAAGTGGCTTCAAACCCGTTCTTTTCTCCTCCCGTGATCAGCAGGCTGATGTGAAAAATCCCCGCGGTTATGAAAGTCCCGACAAGAACCAATACCGGTGAAAAAATCATAAAAGCAATATTCACACCGGTTGAAACAGCAAATGCCTCTGCACTACGCGAAGCGGGTAAGAGCTGGACTCCCTGTATAAGAATGCTCCAGATACAACCTATGATCGTCCCGACCGACCCCAATACCATAGTGAATACAAGAGGCGAGGCCATATCGCCGGACAGCTTCATCTTTCTGAAAGTATTCACCGGATCCAGGAGAACGTCGCGGATCATTTCAAACATAGCCTGCAGGTCAAGCCAGGAACTTCTCCTCTCCCATCTGCAATCCCCACGGACCTCCGTTTCATTCGCACGGTAGGATTCCTCCGGCGGTTCGATATTCATACCGGGAACCTGGCCGCAAAAGGGGCACCTGGCGGCCTCCCCGGAATGAGCATATTCATTTCCACAATTTTCACATTTCACCGTTTCGCCTCCGCTGAGTTGGGTTTGAATCTTACGATAATAAGCTCATTACCTATTTAGATTTGTATGCATTAAAGAAAGTTGGGGCTATTATAAAGGACAACGACAATCTTAAAAGCGAAATTATCGGATTTAGCCCAGCTTGACATTCGTATAAGCACCAGTCTAAATAGCTGTAAATGACGACAATTACAATCCTGATTTGCGCTGATTACCATGCGAAAAATATTGTCGGAATGGTTTCATTTTTAAAGGAGAACGTCAACTGGATTATCAGATTGAAAATGAGCGCAAAATAATTCGGAGTTGTCAAAACGGTGATTTAGCCGCTTTTGCTTTGGTTTACCGTCATTTCGAGCAGCCGCTGCTTCGGTTGGGATTACGAATGCTCAGCCAGCAACAAGACGCTGAAGACGCACTGCAAATAACCTTTCTGAAATTGTATCGAAGTCTTCAAAATTTTAGATTCGATTCCAATTTTGGCACCTATCTCTTTCGCATTATGGTCAATGTCTGCTTCGACATCAGGAAGACCCGAAAATTTCAAAAAGTCGAGCTGGATGAAGCAACATTACCAGCCTTTCAAGTCAATCATGATTTACAGATACAGCTCGAACAGGCAATTCGTGTTTTGCCTGAACGCATGCGAGTATGCTTCATTCTTTTTGCCATTGAAGCTGCGAAGTGTATTCAAAATATGATGTAGGTGATTACAGCGAGAACGATTTCAAAAACCACGTGCAAACTTGCCCGATTTGTCGGGAACTCGCTGAGCAAGATGAACAGTTACTCTTTCTGGCAAAAAAACTACGGCAGCCAATTGAAGCTCCAACGTTATGGCCCAAAATTGAAAATAGCTTGCGTTTCGAACAACAGAAGAGGAAGCAATTCGTTCCCGGTCGACACAAGGCTTATCGGTTTATGCAGATTGCGGCCGCTTTAATGATTGCCATCGGTATTGGCTCATACTTCTTTTTAAAAGATCGACCAGAGGCGGATCAAGAAGGACGGTTGTTGGTGGAATCGGCGTTGGAAAATGTCGAGCAAAAAGAGCGTGGTTATGAAGCGGCGATTTTGGAATTGGAAAAGATAGCGATTCCCCACATGGAAAAACTGGATATCGAATTCACTTCGCTGTATCAGGAGCGCCTTGTTTTGATAGACGAACAAATCAATAAATGCAAAGAAGCGCTTGAAACAAATCCAGCCAATGCACATATACATCGATATTTAATTGTGGCTTTGCAAGACAAAAAAGAAACGCTGGAAGAGATTTTCAACCAAACGATCTCATGACGGCGAACAGTAATGAATATGATGAACCAGGAGTCATAAGATGTTCCTGTTCTTAATGACGCATGCCTGCAACACAACGAATACGGCACTGCGTTACACCGAGTCAAAAACTTACTCGGCCACTATAGAAGCTGAAAGTGGAGGGATGCTCTACCTTGATGAGACGCAAGCCGATATCACCATCACCGGTGAAAATAAGAATGAAATCATCGCCGAAGCTATGATCGAGCTGAGCTCAAGAGATAGCGACATCATCAAAGAATATCTTGACAGTATTAGCTTTGCACTTGAGCCGTATCGTGATGGCAATCGTTTGATATTGGATACGCCTTCGCGGCTTTATCAATTGAATGGAAGTCGCCAGAGCGGTGGATTCTTTCGGAAAATTTTTTTCGACGAACGTGTAAATATTTCCAGAGCGATCAGGTTGAGAATTCAGGTTCCACTGAAACACTCGCTTTCCCTCGAAAACAAGTACGGCGACATCAGCATTGAAAACATTACAGGAGATTTCGACCTTGAAAACAGTTCCGGCGAAATTACATTCGACCGGTGCGGTGGGATGCTGGAACTGCAAAACAGCTATGCTCAAGTCGATATTCGCGACTTCGACGGGGATATAAGCGTGCATAATTCCAATGGCGCGGTGTCGTTATCCGGGATTAACGGCAATGCGGAAATCAGGAACAGCTACAAGCCGGTGAAGTTCAATAATGTTAACGGCGCGCTTATCATTGATTCTCAAAACAGCAGTGTGAGAGGCCTCGATGTGAAAGAAAGTTGCTTGATAACCTCATCCTACCAGCCTATCGAAATTGAGAAGGTGGAAGGCGAGCTGAGGATTAACGGAAATAATTGTTCGGTTGCCGTTTCTGAGATTGGTAAAAGCGCTACTATCGAATCGAGCTACAAACAGATTCGAGTAAATGACGTTAAAGGAGGTTTGGATATTGTCGGCACGAATAGTGGCGTAATAGCCCGCAATATCGGTGATAACACTTCGATTCGCACCTCTTATAAAGACATTCGCGTCGAGCATATACAGGGTGATCTGAAACTCAACGGCAATAATTGTGGCGTCGATGTTGAAGGCGTAACCGGCGATGCGGACATCACTTCTTCGTACAAAGAAATTACCGCTTATGATATAGGTGGGCAGGTTGAAATCAACGGGAATAACAGCGCGATCCGACTCAGTGGAATCGGTAAAGATGTTTATGTTCGGACATCCTATAAACCCATTGAAGCAGAAAAAATCGGCGGCAACATCAAAATTGATGGTAACAATAGCAGTGTTGTCGTCGATGGCGTGCTGGGGGATG
>JARRLM010000471.1:0-2860 GCA_037386985.1 Acidobacteriota bacterium
AAAAAAATGACTGACTAATTATCAAGATTAAGAAATAAATCTTATGCATCGTAGTCATTGATTTATATATAGTTTAACATTCTTTTAGTATTTAAAATTGCAGCCCCAAAAGCTAACGTCTGTTTCAGCCGCCGCCTCTCTGAGTTGTCAATGTTTGCCGCGCTGCTTTTTGAGTACTTAACATTTTAAAACCACCTCGCCGCTTGCGGTCGGCTGCAAACTTTTGATTTTATTCTTGTCCTAAACTGAAGGTCGATGACTCGACTCATAGAGAAGTATCCCTTTCGATCTTTTATCTTTGGAGAACCATATAACCAAACTTGCATAGGAGGACAAGATGAGATTCTATACCAAACAACACCAGTACTATTGCGGTATCGATCTCCATACCCAAAATATGTATGTGTGCATTGTGAATCAAGCCGGAAAGATATTGTATCATTATAACCTTCCGGTCAGTAAGGATTCCCTGCTTTCGGTTATAGATCCCTATTTACCCGATGTCGCCATCGCCGTAGAATGCATATTCACCTGGTACTGGATCGCTGATTTCTGTTCTGAAAATAAGATACCCTTCGTATTGGGACACGCACTTTACATGAAGGCTATCCATGGGGCCAAGACCAAGAATGATAAGATCGATTCCCACAAAATCGCCATGCTGCTTCGAGCCGGGATGATCCCCATGTCCTATGTCTATCCGGCACAGATGCGATCCACCCGTGATCTTCTGCGCCGGCGGATGTATTTTGTTCATAAACGCTCCGAACTACTCTCCCATATTCAGAATACCAAATTCCAGTACAATCTGCCTGATTTTCAGAAAAGAATAGACCGTAGGAGTAATCGCATCGGTATCAATGAGCATTTTGAGGATCCGAGTGTCACAAAGAGTATTGAACTGGATATGGCATTATTGGATACCTATGAGCTTCTTCTAAAGGAAATGCAACAGTATCTCAGCCAACATGCAAAGGAAAATAACCCCACCGATTTATCTCTGCTGCGAACCATTCCCGGGGTCGGTAAAATCCTGGCTCTGGTGATACTCTATGAGATTCATGACATGAAGCGTTTTGCGAGCGTACAGAACTTCGTCTCCTACGCCAGGCTCATCAAACCCAAAAAAGAATCCGCCGGGAAAACCACCGGCGCTGCCAACCGGAAAATGGGCAATGCTTACCTGCGCTGGGCCTTTGGCGAGGCAGCCATCTTAATGCTCAGAGAAAGACCCGAAGTAAAGAAGTATCACCAAAAGCTTAAATCCAAACACGGTAAAGCCAAAGCCCTGGCCATACTGACCCATCGCATCGGCAGAAGCGTCTACTACATGTTAACAAATAAAAAGGTATTCGACATCGATAAATTTATCCATGCAAATTAGGACCGGAAGGCGTGACACCCAATGCCTAACGGAGGTCCATAAAGGGAAAGTCTATTGATCATCCCTAAATCATTGTGCTTAGAGCACACATTTTATTAACAGGGTATGATGTGGACAAATCCTCAAACCTCATACGATTGATTGGACACGCCTGCCGGGTCCGTTTCTTTTTAAAGACTGATGAAACAAAAAAAGGTCTGCGCCTTTGCTGGTTTCTCCACTAACTGGACAGCCTGTTTCTCCTGAACGGGTTGAGCACATCTTTTGAGTAAGCCAGCTGAAGGGCTACCTGAATATTTCTAGATTAGCGGGTAAAATATCCGTTCAACGAGTCCAGACGTCGACAGTAAATTCTCAATATATGTTTGGTGCGGACCATCTAAAGAGTCCGACGCCGTCAATGAAAAGCCAAGCCAGACCCCATGATTTCGTTAGTCAAGAAAAACTGAAAAATTGATAACTATTTTTTCGGACGGCCATACTTTTTTCTCTTGACTTTTTAGTACAAATATAGGTTAGGCCGCTGAAGCAACTAACACACGCTGTGGAGGACAACAACAGTCGTGGAATCAATGTCGCGGAGTACCTTGGTGAAGGGTGCACTATCGTACTTTTGCAGTAGCGCATTACGTTCACGCTCAAATCTGTTTCTGTTTGTGGCACACTCCGTCGGCCAATTGTCTATCTCGTCTTGCGTGTAAACTTCCAGATAGACGTCAAGACGTCCATCTTTCAGATCGTCTTTGCAGTACTCCTCACATGTCTTACCGGCAGCCTCTGGATCTATAAAGAACGTTCGTATCATGTCCTTGAAGTCGAGATCGAAAGAGATTTCATTTGCTTCTGCAGAGTGCGGGTAGAGATGTTGAGCCAGCGAATCCCAATACCGATTCGGCTCCAAGAAGTTGCCATCACCCTTCCAACCGTCGAAGACCACTCTGAAGAGATCCCTGTTGCCGCGAACGTGGTCAAGGCACTTTGAACCCAAAACACTATCAATGCTATATCCGAAACGGATTGAAGGAGGCTCATTTGGGCTTCCCATTGGATGGAGTGGATCATCCCGCCAAACGCACTTCCCTATAGTTATCTCGGCTTGGTAAATCGCGAACAGCTCTTTTGGATTCTTCACAGTAGCAACCGAATATGCTGTCACGACTTCGAGGCTGGCCCGAATCTCAGAATTGGTTGGGACATTCTGATCGAACTGGCTCTGCTGTGAAAATAGGGTGGCGTGAGTAAACACCAAGAGGGTGAAGCAGAGTGTGACCTTCAATGGTCGTGACGAGATGATCATCTATCATTGCTCCTACGTTCTGTGACTTCGATTCAGCGGCCTAACAAGTAATTATGTAGTTCATGATAATGCCCTGAGACTCTATATTCGTACAATTCACAATGATAAATTAATTAGCCTTTTATTTTCTCCCTGCTCCCCATGGCAATTCTTTGTCGCGGTTTTCTCCACTTCCTGAA
>JARRLM010000472.1:0-2851 GCA_037386985.1 Acidobacteriota bacterium
CTGTTACATCCGAGAACCCGGGCAGGCAGCTGCACAGCCCGGTTCAGCAAAGACATTACCGTCACCACCCCTTTTAGGACTTCTGCCAATCCTTTTCTCTTGATTACGTCTTTGGAAGGCCCTATAAGTTTGTTCATAAATGCCATCCGTTCCCAGACCGGCTTAAAGGGCATTTTAGTACAGCTCGAATAATTGTTGACATCCATATGGCAAACACCAAAAAGTTCGGCACATTCAGCGGAGTATTCACCCCATCGATCCTGACGATTCTGGGCGTAATCATGTATATGAGGCTGCCGGCAATTGTGGGTGAAGCCGGCTTGATCCCGACAATCGGCATTATTCTGGTCGCTCATATCATTTCCGTCACTACCGGTCTCAGTGTCTCCTCCATTGCCACCGACAGGCGCGTTCAGGGGGGAGGCACCTACTACATGGTCTCCCGTTCCCTTGGACTCCCGATCGGAGGAACCCTTGGCATCGCCCTTTTTATCGGGCTGTCTTTCAGTGTCAGCCTTTACCTCATCGGGTTTTCAGAGAGCTTCCTCGGTTACTGGGATTTTGAAATAACAAAAAATACCATCCGGTTGACAGGAACGATCATTCTGCTGGTGGTAACATCGGTCACCCTGATCAGCACATCCCTGGCAATAAAAACACAGTACATAATTATGGGCGCCATCGGTCTTTCCCTGATGTCTATTATTCTAGGCAACCATGATTTCGCGCCGGCCCGACCTTTCATTGAAAACCCTTCCAGCACCGTTCCGCTAATGGTTCTTTTTGGAATCTTCTTTCCAGCCGTGACAGGTTTCGAAGCAGGTGTATCCATGTCCGGCGATTTGCGTAATCCTAAGAAGTCTATCCCGATCGGGGCCATTACGGCTATCACTGTCGGATTTATCGTATACATCGGAATGGCTGTGTTTTTCGCCTATACGGTAGAGCCGAGACTTCTTGTGGAGGATCCGGGAGTCCTACTGAAAATTTCCTTATCCCCGGAACTTGTCATTGCCGGCATCTGGGGAGCCACGCTCTCATCCGCCTTGGGCAGTATTCTTGGAGCGCCGCGTATTTTACAGGCAACGGCACAGGACAACATCGTGCCGAAATTCTTTGCAAAATCTTCCGGAAAGTTTCAGGAACCACGCAACGCCCTGATCCTGGCAGCTTTTATCGCCGAGGCAGGCATTCTGATCGGCGAACTCAATGTAATTGCCAGAATCGTTTCTATTTTCTTCATTATGACCTATGGGTTCATAAACCTGAGTGCAGCCTTTGAAACCTGGACAAGCGCTGAATTCCGGCCCGAGTTCAGGACGCCATCCTGGATCAGCTTCGTTGGTGCCGCTGCCTGCGTTCTCGTCATGATCCAGCTGGATCTATTGGCCCTATTCGCCGCCGCGCTGATCCTCGGATTGCTGTTTTTCTACCTCAAGCGAAAGGAACTGGCCCTTGAATCCGGCGATGCCTGGAGTGGTGTGTGGGCAACAATAGTGAGAGCAGGCATTGCGCATCTGGGGATCGAAAAAACTCAGGAATCCAACTGGCGCCCGAATATTATCATGTACGGCGGTAACGAACAGCAACGCAGCCACCTTGTACAGTTCGGCAAAGCCATTTGCGGCCGCCTTGGCATTCTTTCCAGTTTCGAGTTGATTAAAAGCTCCGAACAGGCGACTCTCCGCCGAAGCGATGAAACCCTCGCTGGAGAAGACGCTGTCGCACAGCACACATTTTCATTCCGTTATTACTGCAACGACATCTACGAGGGCATGGAAGAGGTATCCAGACTTTACGGTTTTCATGGAATGGAGCCGAACACGATCCTCATGGGATGGAGCCGCAACCCGGACAACCTGTCCTCTTTCAGCCGTTTGCTCGGATCGTACAACCGAAATCGATTCAATATCATCCTGCTGAATCATAAGGAGGACCGGCAGTTCGGTGAAGGAAAAACTATCGATGTATGGTGGAACGAAGCAGGGCCTAATCTGGCTTTTTCCCTCGTACTTCTACGCTACATGATCCGGACGCCTTTCTGGAACAATGCATCCCTGCGTCTGCTCGTCATCAACTACGACCGTTCCCGCCAGGAACAGATTCACCGGGATCTGGAACAAATTCTTGAGAACTACCGGCTGCAGATGGATATAAAAATCATCAGCAACCAGGACGCAGCCACAGACGAAAGTGAGGTTATCCGGCAGTACAGCTATGAAACGGATCTTACTCTCGTCCCTATAAACGATGGGCAGATACGCGCCATGGAGGCAAATTATTCAAGAATCGACGATTTGCTGTCAAACCTGGGTACAACAGCCCTCATTCACGGCCACTCCATTTTTGAAGCGATCGATGCAGGTGTCGCAAGAGCAGAAGAGAAAGTCACCGGGGTCCTTGAAGATGCATCGGAGACGCGTCCCTTGCCCGAGATACCCGTGATGGAGAATCCGATCCTCTCTGGAGATATTCGAAGAACCGACATATCGGGAACCAGAATTCTGGATCGTTTTTATGAAAAGGCGATCCGGCCCTGTTTTACGGCAAACATTTCACAGGTAGAAACATTCCGCGGAGTTGCATCGGCTGTGTGCAATTCACTCCAGAAAGCACTGGAGTATCACGAGGATTACCGCTACAACAAAACTCTTTTAAAGATTAAGAACGACTATCTTTTCAACTGCCGCCGATTATTCGAACAGGTACAGCAAAAACTCTCCTCTACCTACAGCCAGTCTCTGGCCTCGGGAATCGGCATATACGTCGATTGGTTCAACAAGTATTATATGAAGTTTCCCCGACGCCAGAAAGTCCCTTTCTACAGGCAGGATTTCGTTTCCAGTCGAAC
>JARRLM010000473.1:0-2849 GCA_037386985.1 Acidobacteriota bacterium
CTCCAGATTGCGGACGCCTGCGACCATGTGCCCGAACATCCTGCAAGGACTTTCCATGAGGCCCTCCAGTCGATGGCCATCGTCGGCGTGTGCAAGAACTACGAACATCCGATGCACAACAATCCGCAGTGGGGACGCGGCGACCAGTATCTATATCCCTACTTCATCCGGGACATTAACAACGGCACTATTACCCCGGAAAAAGCTTCGGACCTGCTGGCGGAACTCGTAGGCAGGTGGGGTACACAGACTTTCGTTTCTTCCGAAAGTTCCATGGAGTCGCATCAGATCAATTTCGGAATCAACAACATCATGATCGGTGGAGTGGACAGTTCGGGAGTCGACTGTTCGAACGAATTAAGCTATCTCTTCCTTCACGTTGTCGGGCTCCTTCAGCTGTCGTCTCCGACGCTGGGGCTGCGATGGAATAAGAAGACTCCCCCTTGGATGATGAACAAGGCCATAAGGACCAACATGGCCACAAAAGGCGGCATTCCCCTTTTCGAGAATGACGAAGTTGTCATATCGCATTTCCTTGAAGACGGGATTCCAATGGAGGAAGCCACAGAATGGTGCGGCCTGGGTTGCGTGTATCCCTGCCTCCCTTCGAGAGCGGAGCATTACGGCGCTGAAGGCGTAGCCGCCTGCAATTTGGCGGCAATGCTGCATCTGGTTCTGCACAACGGTGTGGACGTAAACGGAAATCGTACAGGGCTGGAAACCGGCGACCCGAGAGAGTTTAAGCGCTTCGAGGATCTATATGAAGCTCTGATGCAGCAGCACAGATTCATCACGCACCGCATTTTCTGGTTGGCCGCTATCGCTCGAGAGGAACAGTCCAAGCATGTGAGGCTCCCATTTTTGTCAACCGTGGGCATTCAGAGTTGCATGGACCTGGGACAGGATCTTCTGATTCCGGATCCCGACAGGAGCATGTTCGGAATTTCCGACAGGGCCATTATCGATGTCGCCGATTCTCTTATGGCCGTAAAGCGCCTGGTATTCGATGAAAAGAAGCTGACTATGGAAGAGCTTCTCGGGGCGCTCGACAGCAACTTTGAACAAAAACAAGGCGAGGAAATCCGCCGCCTGTGCCTGGCTCAGCCCAAATTCGGCAATGATATTGATGAAGTGGATCTGCTGGCCAAAAAAATCAGCCAAGATTCCGAGCGCATTATCCGCAGTTACGACAACTCTCCCTTCCGCAATTACATGATCGCGAGAGAAGGGCTTGCCTGGCACTATTTCGGCGGGCTGGGCGTGGGCGCCCTACCCAACGGAAGAAAGGCATTCGAGCCGCTCAACGACGGCTCCATCTCTCCGATGAGAGGGGCTGATAAGGCGGGACCGACAGCCGTGCTCCGCTCGGCACTTAAAACGGGGTTCAAGGAGTCCCACGCTTCTGTGCTGAACCAGAAATTTTCCGCTTCAATGTTGAGAAGCAATGAAAGCATCGAAAAGCTTGTCGCCTACACCAATACCTTTATGACAAACGGCGGTTCTCACATTCAGTACAACATGGTGGACACGAACGAATTGCGGGATGCGAAGATACATCCCGAAAACCATCGCGATCTGATTGTTCGCATCGGGGGATTCAGCGCTTATTTCACCCAGCTTTCAGACGATATTCAGGATGATGTAATCAACAGGAGTGAACATAACCTGTAATTCGGTTTGCCGGGATGCATCTTGCGGGCAGGGGAAATACCCATAGGTATTTTAAATGTTCCTTCCTTATGACGCTTGACTGATGTGAAATATTAGAAGAGATTTTCTCTATTCCCGACCCCTATACGCAGCCAGGATTCAGTGTAAGCGCAATGGTATGTCCGGCAGGACTTGAACCTGCAGCCCAACATTCTAGGAAATTTAAAAGCCCTAGTCAGAGCAAAAAACTTGAAACCAACAAATAACAGGGTAAGTTGCCTATCTGTTATTTGCGAATTTATTATAGATAAGTTAATTTCAATTGAATCTGGATCCGATGAGGCAAATATACTTTTAGAAACAAGGAATAACCACTATGATTAAGGGAAAGATGGAAGCAACTATTGAAAGCCGGCCAAAACCCAGAAGCGCCTTCTTGCCGGCAAGACCATCCAAACTGAAAGAACTGGATATCCCCCAATCCCTCGTAGAAGACCTGATTCTTAGATATCTTCTTACCAAAGCGTCCAGCTGCATTTATGAATTAAGCAAAGCCCTGAAGCTTTCCTTCCCCTTGCTGCATGAATTATTTCAGCAGTTGCGACAGAAACAGGTGTTTGAAGTTACCGGAATGAGAGGGAATGATTATCTTTTTACACTGTCCGGAATCGGCCGGGGAATTGCTGAAAAGCGTTTCGCAATTAGCCACTACATCGGCCCTGCACCGGTGTCCATGAAAAGCTACAATGATGCTGTTCGGTCTCAGGTGGTTGAATTAGACGTTAACCGTAAATTATTGAAAGAAACTCTCTCAGATCTGGTGGTGACCGACGAATTCCTCGATCAGCTGGGACCGGCTCTTATCTCTCAGAAACCCATTTTCTTATATGGACCAACCGGCAATGGAAAATCCAGTGTGGTGAGCAGATTGCTGGGTGTCTATCAGGATCCCGTTCTGCTGCCTTACGCCGTGGAAATCGACGGCCAGGTTATCGTATTGTATGATTCCGGTGTTCATGAAAAAATCGATACGGACGACACTGATATCGACCAACGCTGGGTGATGTGCCGTCGGCCCTGTATTATCGCAGGCGGGGAATTAGAACCGAATATGCTGGAACTGCAGCAGGAAGAAAGTAGCAAGGTGTATGCCGCTCCGTTGCAAATGAAAGCAAACAACGGCATGTTTGTTATCGACG
>JARRLM010000474.1:0-2848 GCA_037386985.1 Acidobacteriota bacterium
CAGCCCAGTTTTTCCAGAAGCTCGACGGATTTGATCCCGACGGATGGAAGCACGGTATCGGCCAGGCATGTTACAAAAAAGGAAATTTTCATTTCGGATCATCCGGTCTGGAAATTCTTTCCGGAAAGCACCAGAATATTTCTTTAAAGCGTCAGAGTAAATATTATTTAAACCGGGAGGTGCAACGCCCGTGAAACCCCATCAACAATTTTTGCTATTCATTTTTATCTTTGCGCTCTCTTCCATTATAGCCCCGACACAGATCCGGGACTGGCCGGACGACGAACGCGAAGGCATCACAATCAACTACACGGAGGCCAATGTTCCCGCCTATACCCTGCCGGACCCGCTGACATTGGGCAACGGGGAGAAAGTGACGGACATCCAAACCTGGAACGAACAGAGGCGTCCGGAATTTATGCGACTGATTTAGGAGAATCAGTTCGGCCGGGCCCTGGGAAACCCCAAATACGTAAGTTTTGAGGTATTCGATAAAGGGACTCCCGTCTTCGAAGGAAAGGCCGTGCGCAGACAGGTCACAATGCACTTCAGGCGTGAACTGCAGGTGGACCTGCTTATCTATCTGCCGGCAAACCCGAAGGGGCCCTCGCCGCTGCTGCTGAACATCGGGTTTATGGCCAACAGTCAAACTGTGGACGACCCCGGGATCGGGCGAGGCGCAGACTTGGAGGGTAAAAAAGAACAGGGCCCGGCCGGAAAGCGGTCACCGTTTCCAAAAACAAACGTGATGCAGTTTCTAGAACGCGGCTACGGATTTGCCACGGTGAATTACGGAGACTTCGAACCGGATTCCAGGGAAGGCCTTGCCAGGGGTATTCGCGGCTTGTACCTGAAGCCAGGCCGGAACCAGCCGGCGCCGGACGAGTGGGGCGCCATTGCCGCATGGGCATGGGGATTGAGCCGCGCCATGGATTATTTCGAGACGGATGCCGGGATAGATGCGGGACGCGTGGCCGTCACCGGCGTGTCGCGACTGGGAAAAACCGCCCTCTGGACGGCGGCAGCCGATCCGCGTTTTGCAATGGCCATTCCGAGCTGCTCCGGTCAGGGCGGCGCGGCGCTCAGCCGGCGCAATTACGGTGAAACCATCAAGTTGATTACGCTGCCCCAACGCTACGGGTACCAGTTTTGCGGGAACTATGCCAAATGGGGTGATGAACCCAATTCAGCCCCGATGGATGCGCACATGCTCATCGCACTCATGGCGCCGCGGCCCGTGCTGCTGCAGACCGGAGATACCGACAAGTGGTCGGACCCGTTGGGGGAATTTCTGGCCGCGGTGGCAGCGGAACCGGTCTATGAACTGTTCGGCAAAAAAGGCCTCGGCACAGACCGAATCCCGGAGAGCGGCACCCCCATTCTGAACGATATCGGCTACTACATGCACAAAGGCGGACACGGCATGAACGCCGAAGACGGCACGTCCGACTGGCATGTCTACCTCGATTTCATGGACATGCATCTGAAACCGGGATCCATTCCATAAACGAATAAAACCGGAACCAATATTTTCATGAAAGCATTCGTCATATTTTCAACGGCTCTCCTGGCAATCAGCCTTTTCGTTACAACTGTTGTCCCTTTCCCGCATTCACCCGAAGCCCCGGACTGCCTCCCCCCGCACAACGCTAGGAATGTAAATCCCGACACGCAACTGAAGCTCATGTTCCCTGGCGAGCCCGTGCTGGGCGACAGGGGACAGATTCGCATTTACAATGCGGCAGACGATCGACTGGTCGATGTCCTTGACTTGAGTATCCCTCCCGGTCCGGCGACACCGATCCCCTCGCCTGACGCAATTTACACACCCGTTCCCTACGAGTACGTTCCCGGATCGTTCACCAACGCAAATGCCAAAGCGGGAACTCCCTCCGGTGCGGCCCTCCCCACGCCGGACACCTATCAACTCACCATCATCGGAGGCTTTACCGACGCATTCCACTTCTACCCCGTGATCATTCGCGACACCACCGCGACGATATATCCTCACAACAATCTCCTGGAATATGACACGACCTACTACGTGCAGATCGATCCGGATGTATTGACGCTGAAAGACGGCAGCTTCGATGGAATCGCCGGCAAAAACGGATGGAGGTTCGCAACGAAAAAAGCGCCGCCCTCCCCCGGATCCGGCAGGCTCGTGGTCAGCGCGGACGGAACAGGGGATTTCAACACAGTCCAGGGCGCAATAGATTCCATTCCCGATCAGGTCCAGAATCGAATCACGGTTTTCATTCGGAACGGAACCTACGAAGAAATTGTTTATTTCCGCAATAAAACAAACATCACGCTCCTGGGAGAAGAAAGGGACGGTGTTGTCGTCTGTTATGCAAACAATGAAATTCTCAATCCCCACCCGCTGAATATCAAGACCAATGAAGTGCCCGGAACATTTCCCTCCCGTCGGGCGGCGTTTGCCGCGGACAATTCCAAAGGCATCCACCTGGTAAACCTGACCGTGAAGAATCTGTCGTACGGGCAGGCGGAAGGTCTGCTGCTCAACGGGGCAGAATTCATCGCCAGCCATGTCAATATAATAGGTTCCGGGGACGCCCTGCAGTCGAACGGTTCCGCCTATTACACCGATTGCCGCATCGTGGGAGACGGCGATACGATTCTCGGGCGCGGTCCCGCTTTCTTCAACAGGTGCGAGCTGAACTCCTACGGACCCTACATGTGGATCCGGAACACTTCGGCCAATCACGGCAACGTTTTTGTGAGGATATATCGTCGCGGTGGTGTCGCGAATGATCACGGGGTAGAAGTGGAATGCGTCGGTAAAGCCTCCGATGATGGTGAGTTGATAGGTGTCCGGCGTGGGGAG
>JARRLM010000475.1:0-3395 GCA_037386985.1 Acidobacteriota bacterium
TGTGCCGTAAATTTCTTTTCAGTTGCGGACCTTGAATCAAAATTGAACTGGCTGGCTGTCGGTCTGACCGCCCTGATTGTGATAGGGCTGTTGCGGCTCTGGTATTTTATGGAACTGAACCGTTTGTCTGTTATCCGGGAAGCGAAACGGCTGGAGTTGCAAATTGCACTGTTGGCGAAAAGGTTGTAAACCCTCCCGATTCCTGTTTTGAGATTCGGGGCGAACAAGAACTTGTCCTCCGAAGCCCGGCCGAATCTTCGATTCGGCTAAATCCGAGTACGATTTATATAAGATCAGCAGACCGGGGGCTTGGTGTTGGGAGGCGGGGGATTCTTCATTCCGATACGGAAAAACTCGCCCGAGTCCTTGCGTTTCCAACCGACACGCTGATTCAGAGGATATTCCACGGTTATAGCACCGGGGACAGGGCAGTCCGCGGCACAGCAGCCGCAGAACCAGCACTCATCCGGGTATAACACAAGAGGCGGCTTCCCCTCATCAGGATTGGGAATCATTACATCCGTCCGGCACACATCGACACACATGTTGCAAGCGGTGCACAGTTCTTCATGAAACACGATCACCCTGCAGGGCATTGTCGGATTCAGTACCTTATAAGCGTTCCCAGCCATTCTTATTCCCCTTCCTTTTCAAGCTCGCAGTGCTTCCTGTAATTCTCCTCATAACCCGGAGCATACGGCGGATTCAGCCAGTAATCGATCGGGAGCTCTCCGGTTTTGATGTCTCCGTTTTCCTGGCGTATTGTTACAATTTTATTCCAATCGGGCGGATCGACCTCGGGGTAGTCCATTCGCTTGAAATCGAGCCACAGGCTGCTCGCCTTGCGCGCAAGGGACGCCTGCATGATAATTTTGCCCACCGTAATATGCGTCAGATTCTCCAGCGACCGGCACAGTTCGTGGGGATTTCGTGCATAGGATCTAGAAGCCTCACTCTCGAAAATACTGTCCATCCAGCGAATGCCCATACGGAGCGTCTCTTCATTTTTATATTCGCCGCAGTAGTCCTGCATAATCCTGCACAGGCCGGCTCGCAGTTCCTTCCATCCGATTCCGTCCTTCCTCATTACGGGAGCGTACACCCGCTGCTTCTCACGGTCGATCTGTTTCCGGTTCATCGGCTGCAGCTTGGCGCCATGCGCGTATCCCGCCGCCTTTCTCCCGGCGTATCTGCCGGTCGTAGCCGCATGCGCATGGGTACCTCCGGAATACTGCTGGCTTCCCGCAACATAAAGGCCTTCCAGATTCGTCTTGAGATCCCAATCAAAGACAATTCCGCCACCGCCTCCGAACGCCACCTCGCGCCACTGTCCCGGCCCATACGTCTCCCAATTGGGTCCATGCCCGTACTGTTCCGGGGGCAAAACCGCAAGCTGAAGCATATCTTTATCAGGATCGAAACCGGCTTTGTTGTACGTATCGTAAATAATGCGGCACTTTCCTTCGTTGTAAACCATCAGTCCCCAGATTGCCCTTCGTTCGTGCGCCGGCATTCCGGGAAGATCCGCGTATAGGGGCAGAACATATTCGCCATTCTTGATGCGATCGGAAAGATCGGGAACCAGGCTCGGTCCCCAGATCTCATAAGGCCCCCTCCGGCCATAGCCGAAGAACTTCTGACCCGGAGCCGGCTTGTAGCGATCCGACACCTTTTCAATCACATTACCGTCCCGGTCCACCCAGGGTATCTCTTTTCCGTTGGCATCCACTATCGTGCAGGCAAACCAGGTGTTGTTATAATCGCCCGTTCCATATGGGGGATACCTGAAGAATCCACTGGTCAGCGCACGGCCGCTTCTTTCCATCAGAGCCAGTTCCGCTCCCGCATTCCATGCCATAGCTGTGCCGTCGCCTGAGTTGTTCGGATCGTTGAAACTGGAACCGAATCCAATCAATTCCGTCGAAAAGATCCATTGCCCGGCAGGCACTGCCATGGAAAGAATGGCAGCTTTTGACCTGAATACATAAAACTCCCCGGTGCGTGTATGTATGCCGGCGGCCCCTACAACTCTTCTACCCGGTTTTCCATCCTCGGTAAGTAAAACAGTCGCTATGATACGATCAAAAATCTGAACACCCAGACGCAGCATTTCCTTATAAAGGGCGACCTTGATATCCGCGCCTCCGTTCACCCGGATGCAGTACCGGTTTTCGTAGTCATAGGCAAACATAAGTTTGGTTTTTTCATCCCGGAAGTCAGCGCCGGCAAACTCGTCATCGATGTCCCGAACCTTGATTCCCATTGTTTCGAGATCCATCAGTGCATCGTAGCTTTCGTTGCACTGGATATAGCAGCTGATCCCGTTGCCGAATTCACCGAAGCTGTAGGGTCCAAAAGCCTTTACAATATCCATCACCTCATCGGGTGTGATTTTGGAGCATGGGTTCGTATACGCGCCATGCCAGTGATCCACACCGGCCCCGCCCGACCCGCTCCTTATCACGGCACCTTTATCCACAACAACCACTTTAGCGCCCCTTTTCGCGGCACTGATGGCGGCATGGCACCCTGCAACGCCTCCCCCGAGGACAAGAACATCCGCTTCGACTTCATTTTCCTTTTCATAATTCACGGGATACGGCCATTGTTGAGCCTGATTATTATTGAGATCCGTCATAATAATTCCCTCCGGGGTTCCGCTTGATGCCGAAAGTTGTCTTCCTCGTTTAAAAGACATGCACATTCGGGATCGGCATCGGAATCGGTATCGCTATCGGGGTCGATATCGAAACCGACTGCGATTGCGATCCCGACCCCCGTTAATGCTGTTCGTGCCGCATCGAGCGACTCACATAATCAAGTCTCCGGCTCTAACGGAGGCTGTCGCTTCAACCTTTCAATTTCGGAAAATGCAGGATTAAAAATCCAGTTTCTCCTGATAAACCATATCCTTCAAACCGAATTTCTTCTTTATATCGTACCTCCCGGCCGTAATGGATACTTCTATGTTCTTATCTTGGAGAGTGATCAGAGGAGTTCCGTCCGGATTGTATTTTGGAAATATGATATATAGGCCCACCTGATCCCCTTCCTGCTGGGGAATCACCTGGGTAGGCTTTACGGCAGGCCGGTCTTCAATAATCAGTTCGGCATTATTCATAATTTCGTCGCCGTTGTAGGACTGCACCCGCCCGGGCATTCCGATAATACCCAGAATGTGTACGGATTCCTGACGGTTCAGGGAATCTGCGGCTTCTTTCGATGTCTTGACAGCATCTTTAAAGCGATAGCGGGCCATCGCCTGTTTAACGGGAAGAGCGGATTGCCATCTCAGAACAACCATAGGCAGTCCTCCCAGAAGGTCGCGTTGCGCCACGGGCCCGCCTCCGAAGCCACCGCCAAATCCGCCGGGAGCTCTTTTAGGCACTGCCGCG
>JARRLM010000476.1:0-3320 GCA_037386985.1 Acidobacteriota bacterium
GTTTTATCTGAAGAGATCCGAAAAATACCTGCCTCGCTGGTCGTTGATACAGCGCATTCTTACCTTGAAGGCGGATCATTGTCAGCAGACACTGTTTCGGATACATGTGAGTGTAATAATTCAAATTCTGAGTCTCAAGAAAAGGATTCCGATGCTTCAAAATGCGGTTGTTGAGGATCGAAATGACTACTACGGAGAGTCTGTCCCATCTTTTGAGCATTTAGCCAATGAACTCAGACGTCCGCTTTTCGGTTATCTGTGCAGGATGGTAGGAAACAGTGCTGATGCGGACGATCTTCTGCAGGAGACCTTAATACGCATAGCCGGCGGTCTCCCTAAGCTGGAAAAGAGTATCGCAGTTAAATCCTGGGCATTTCGTATTGCCACAAATATTGCGATCGATCATATTCGTAAAAATAAACGGGCCAGTTTAGTGGAACTCAACGAGGATTACGATCATGATGACAAAAGTGAAGACAGGCTCGTGCTTGACGAAATGAACTCCTGCATTCGCGAAGTCATCGATAGCCTCCCTCCAGACGACCGGGCAGCTATTGTATTATTTAATCTTGAGGGGAAGACGATTTCTGAGACAGCAGAGATTCTTGGAATACAAAAGTCAGGATTCATAGGGCAAAGAAACGACTGAAGGAAGCGATGGACCGGGAGTGCACTTACTACACTACATTGGATGGCATCACCCGCTGTGACCGTAAAAAGCCCCAATGCGATGATTGATTTGCCTTTACCTATCTTTGTAATGAAATCTAATTTCAGCCCGTCAGGTCTTACTATTTATGCTGTTGTGATATCGGGATTATCTTACAGTCCCTAAAGGATATGTTGCCTGGAAGATGAAACCGTAGTTCCGCATTCATAATGCCGGAAATCTTCATGCCTTCGATTACTTTGACTTCGGTTGGGTTGACCAGATCACGTACAGTCTGAGTTGCGGAATCACAGCCCAAAACAATCACGGCATCATAGGATTTTGCGTATCTTTGCAGTTTTTTGCGGTATCCCGAAGACCACATGCACATGAACCATTGGTGAATGAAATTGCTCCTGAATATCTTAGCATCTATTCCCTTTTCTTTAAGGCGGGATTGAAGGGTTTTTATGTATTGATCGAAAGGAGCCGATTTCTGGAAACTCCTGAATAATTGAAGGAACGGCTTCTTCTCTCTAATCGCAATAGTAACGGCTGGACACATATTGCAGGGAACGATCAAGGCGGATCTTAGTTCTGATACTTCTGATAGCACATCCAAATCATCAAAGTAGATCGGCATTTGTCTCTCCTCTCTTTCACGGTTTTCTTTTCAAAATATATCTAACGGATGACAAGTTTATTGATACCTGGGCGTTTAAGAGTCGCATTTAACCTGGGTAGATTGACAACTGTTGTACTCGTTGGAAGTCTGTAACTCTGAATTGTTCTGGGCACCGTTTCTTAATTGGTTCAGGATTTTGTCTGCCACTTGTCTGGCTAGTAATTTCCTTTCAGTTTCCGGCACTTCATCGACAATCATCGTGTCCGAATATTTTTTGTCTTTATTGTACATAGGAAGAGCGTCGAACTGGATCATATTCTTATGACCGACAAGGTTCTTCATAATTCGACCGTGGCAATGCATGAAACAACCATCTATAACTACAACCTTGTTAGACGTGTTGGCCCATTTCGCCATTGCCGAGCGAGGCGCAGTGAACATTTCGCCATGGCATCCGCGGCTATAGGGTTCTTCCTTTGCGACCATATGAGCAGCGACCCTGGCAATTTCTCCCCGAAAACATCCCCCCTCACAGGAGATAACAGGTATTTTTCCCTCCGCGATCATCTTTTTTCCGACAACCTCTCCCAGAGGGCATACTGCTTTAATATCTTCTACTTCAATTGAAATATTTTGTTTTGATGCGCTCATTATGAAATCCTCCTGGATTTTCTTTTGGAAATTGCTTAATGAAAAAATCTTGTATATTCGTTTGTGAAGACGAGATCTGTGTGAGAAAGGTTACAAGCTAATAATGTTTTTAATTTTGAAGAACTGAAGAAATTGGTTCCGGATTAAATATCGGATACATTGGTATAATTTTGCGGAGTATTGTCTTCAAACTCCCTGGAAACAGTTTAGTCTTACATTAGAAAATCACAGCAAATTTAGCCACACTCATAGAATTCCCAATGGAAGACTTTTCCCACAATACATCCAAGTGGAAAAGTTCAATATTAAAAGGGATTTACAGAATCGGCTGAAAATTACATTTTCGCTAATTTCCCATCTCAAGTCTGGGATTCTGGTCTAAAGCCTGACAGGTATAGGCCTAAGTTTTCCGCTTTCCACATCAAACATTAATCTCTATAATCGGGTTGCCAATATATTCAGCAATGCTTAGTAACAGGTAGTCAGCCTTTTTTCTGGAGGATCGTATACCCGAGAGCGGTCAGGTCATTACTCACTATAAAATCATAGAGAAGATCGGCCAGGGAGGTATGGGAGAAGTCTACAAGGCTGAGGATACAAAACTGGGACGATTTGTAGCGCTTAAATTCCTCCCGAAAAATCTATCCAAGGATTCCCAAGCAACTGAAAGATTTCAGCGAGAAGCCCGTTCAGCTTCTGCCCTGAATCACCCCAATATCTGCACAATATATGAGATTGACGAGTACTTTACGTTTCCGCTTATCCTGTCCGGTTTTTCGGCGGCTTCGGTTCGGCTGGGAAACGCAAGTGAGAATGTCCGATGCGGTCAAGCCCACGAGAGTCTGGCTGTTGCGATGCATCCCTTGCAGGCCACCGGTTCCCCGATTTCGCTGCTCCCCGGCCGCACTTTGCTAGATAAAACCCGGTCGGTTCCGGCTTGTCAATTCATGATGGCGCTCCGGTAGGTGTCCGATCCCGGCACTGCCGCGACTCACGAGACATGCGTGGCGAAGTTGCAAATCGAAAAGGGACCTATTATTATGCGAGGAAATGCCTTTGCCAATGGAACCCAGGACAGCCGCCCGCAAACACCGGCAGGAGATCTGGCCGGCCTTCTACGTGCTCGGATTCTTTCTCCTGATGGGAGCTCTGTTCTCCCTTCTGCTGCGCAAGCCGTTCAATCTCTATGTCCTAGGTCTGATCGGGCTTTCCGTAATGAGCGGTTTTCTGATCTACGCAGGCGCGCCCAGAAAAAAGAAGGATCGCGGCCGTAAAATCAGCCTGGCTCTGGTCGGCCTGGGATTGTTCCTGGGGGCCGGAATATTCGGCCGTGAAAGTTTTCAGATCGAAGGATTCTTCTTTTTTGTGCTGGCCGGCGTGTCCGGCGGTCCGGTC
>JARRLM010000477.1:0-2838 GCA_037386985.1 Acidobacteriota bacterium
CCGCGGCGGATTTTTCCTGCCCCATTCCCATCGAACAATATCCGGATATTACGCTTGCGCACGGCGGCGGAGGGAGACTGTCGCATCAGCTTATAGAGAAAATATTTCTCCCCGTCTTCGGCAATCCCGCGCTTGAGGAGAGGCACGATGGAGCGCTGGTGGAACTGCCGTCCCGGAGGCTGGCCTTCACGACCGACTCCTACGTTGTACAGCCGCTTTTTTTCCCGGGCGGCGACATCGGAAGTCTTGCCGTAAACGGGACTGTCAACGATCTGGCTATGTGTGGGGCGCGTCCGCTTTATCTGTCGGCGGGATTTATCCTCGAAGAAGGGCTTCCGATGGACACTCTCTGGCGTGTCGTTCAATCGATGAAACGGACTGCCGATCAGGCCGGCGTACAGATTGTCGCAGGGGATACAAAGGTTGTGGACCGTGGAAAAGGGGACGGTATATTCATCAATACTGCAGGCGTCGGGTGCTCGGAATCAGACCGACCTGTTTCGCCCGCACATGTCAAGCAGGGGGATGCTGTTATTCTAAGCGGCGACATCGGCCGGCACGGCATTGCAATTATGGCTGTACGGGAAGGGCTCGAGTTCGAAACAACCCTTGAGAGCGACTGCAGCGCTCTTTCCGGGATCGTTCTCGATCTGCTGGCCGATGGCATCGAAGTGCACTGTTTGAGAGATTTAACCCGCGGCGGTTTAGCCAGTGCACTGGTTGAGATCGCGGCAGCGGCTCAGGTCCAGATTGAAATAGAAGAAGCTGCTGTTCCCGTGATCGAGAATGTCCGGGGCGCATGTGAAATTCTAGGATTCGATCCGATCTACCTGGCGAATGAAGGACGTTTTATCGCCTTTGTTCCGCCCGGTGATGCGGAACGAACAATGCAGAGAATGCGCGCCCATTTTTTAGGGGAAAGCGCCTGCATTATCGGGACAGCAACATCGGGCAAAGCCGGTCTGGTGACCATGCGGAGCCGGATCGGCACTACCCGTGTCGTGGATATGATCAGCGGCGATCAGCTGCCCAGAATATGCTGAGAGGTATTTTTATGCGATTTTGTATTGAAGAAAGTGTTTTCGAGTTATTTCCGAATTTCTGCCGTGGAATTGTTACGGCTTCCGGTATAGACAACAGCAGGGCATGTCACGAGATAGAGGAGCTTCTTGTCAAACAGGCGGAGATCGTCCGGCAGGATCCCGATGTGGATCCCGCCACCCACCCGCGGCTCCTTGTATGGAAGGATGCGTATCGCAGTTTCGGATCAAATCCGAATAAATTTACTCCTTCCATTGTGTTTCTTACCAAGCAGGCAAAGGCCGGGAAACCGATCCGATCCATTTCTCCCGCCGTTGATGCCTTTAATGTCATCAGCCTGAAATATCTTATTCCATGCGGCGGCGACGATATGGACACGGTTGAAGACGATGTGACTCTGGGACGCGCGGATTCCGAAGAGACATTCGCGCCGATTTTCAAGCCGGACATAGTGGAACGGCCGGATGCCGGGGAAGTCATTTATGTAAACCGCCGGACTAAAAAAGTCCTGTGCCGACGCTGGAACTGGAGAAATGCGGATTTCTCCAAAATGACACCGGAAACGAAAAATATCGCCGTAAATGTGGACGGTATGATGCCCGTGATCGACAGGGGTGAAATTGAGAAGGCGGCGGAAGAACTGAAGCAATTGCTGCTTCTGGGTTGCGGAGGGACGATATCGATCCACTACCTGGATGCGGAGAATCCTGTATTGAACCTTTAGCGTGTTTTGGCCGAAGCGAAGCTTCGGCCAGCGGCGAAGAAGGAAGGTTCGCCTTACACGTCAATACGAAGTTTGCGAGGGCGTGTCTTGTATCGTTTTTTCAGGTTCATGAATAATTTGTTTTCCTGGAAAAGACTGATGCCGGCAACACCAATTGCTCCTGATTCCACCACGGATTCAATGCGATCCGCCTGAATGCCGCCAAGTCCGAAAACCGGGATCGATGCGCCGACACAGACCTTGCGAAGATATTCCAATCCGAGGGGATTCCCGTATCCGGATTTTGAAGGCGTAGGAAATATATGACCCAGGATCAGGTAATCGGCGCCGTCACCACAGGCGCGCCGGACCTCACTCTCGGTATGAACGGATACCCCTATTAAATATTTTTTGGGGAACCAGGGACGGATTTCTGAAACACGAAAACTGTCCGAAGGGAGATGGACTCCATCAGCTCCGGCTGCCAGAGCAATATCAGCTCTTCCGTTCACTAAAATCCTGGATTTGTACCCATGTGCAAGGTCCACCACGCGCCGGGTTAATTCAAACAGCGCACGGTCGTCCAGATCTTTTTCGCGTATTTGAACAAAGTCCACGCCCCATTTCAGGGCCCGGCGTATGCATGAATCCAGGGAGATTTCCGTAAATTGCCTGCGGTCGGTGATGTAATAAAAAAACGTTCGGTTATGGCTAAAATGCGCCTTTTGTGAATTGCTTGAAGTGGACAACTTCATGAATTCCAACCATGATATTTACTATCCCGAGCCCGAGGACAGCCCCTTTTATAAAGGAATTTGTAATTACAGGCAGGATTTGGGGGTAGATGAATGTAAGTAAATTTGTATCCCAAATACTCAACCAGGGCAGCCAGAGCAGAAAAATACCTGCCTCGATGCAATAGAGAATATAGATGATTTTCAGGATGCGGCCTAGGCGATTTGAGCTTTTCACGACCCTGCTTTCGGGTGTTAATTTTCCAGGCTGGGATGGGATCCACGGCTGTTGCATCATGAAAATCTCAGCAATAGTGTATTGTAACCAGCCTGAATTCTTGTGTTATTCCATTCCTGGAG
>JARRLM010000478.1:0-2834 GCA_037386985.1 Acidobacteriota bacterium
AATGACTGTGCCATGTGAGTGATCTCGCCCAAACTGGTCGAGGTCGGCCGGCACATAAATATCGATCTGGTGATGTGCAGCGAAGTCAAAAGCGTGGAAGGTGAGCCTGGAAACTTTGAGGTGTCACTGGTCAATCACCCCCGTTATATCGATCCGGTGAAATGTACCGGGTGCGGGGAATGCGCGAGGCATTGTCCGGTAACCGCTGTCAATCAGTACAACATGAAACTGGATGATCGCAGAGCAACATATATCGAGTATGCACAGGCGGTTCCTCTCGCGTTTGCCATAGACACCGATACGTGTATCGGTTGCGGTCTTTGTGAGAATATGTGCATTGCCAAGGCGATAACCTATGATGATAAGGAGCGTGAATCCAGCCTTAATGTTGGATCCGTTATTATGGCTGTGGGAAGCCGCGGGTTTGACCCTTCAGGTCTCGATTATTTGGGGTATGACAAGTACACCAATGTGGTGACCAGTGAAGAATTTGAAAGGATCTTAAGTGCATCGGGACCCTATTTCGGGCATCTGATGCGGCCCCTTGACCGGGAAGAGCCCAAAAGCATTGCCTGGCTGCAATGTGTGGGATCCAGGGATGTCAATCGGTGCGGTAACGGATACTGCTCATCGGTTTGCTGCATGTATGCCGTTAAAGAGTCGATGATCGCCAAAGAGCACGTCCATGGAGAGCTTGATTGTGCGGTGTTCAATATGGATATGCGGACATTCGGCAAAGATTATGAAAAATATTATTTGCGTGCTCGGGATAAAGACGGCGTTCGTTTCATCAAAGCCAGGGTACACAGCATCCTCGAAGTGCCGGAAACCGGGGATCTGATTATCCAGTATGCTGATGAAACCGGCAAGATGAAAGAAGAGACCTTCAGTATGGTGGTACTTTCCGTGGGTCTTCAGGTTCAGCCGGATGCAGCCGAGTTTGCGGAACGCCTTGGTATAAAACTGGACAAATACCATTTTGTTGATAGCAATCCATTTGCTCCGGTGGCTACATCAAGACCCGGAATTTATACCTGCGGGGTATTGCAGGGGCCCAAGGACATTCCCGGGTCGGTGACCGAAGCCAGTGCGGCTGCCTGTTTGGCAGGTGCTGAACTTGTCGAAGCCAGGGGCATGGACATCCCAAAAGTAGAAGTTCCTGAAGAAATGGATGTCACCGATCAGGACCCTCGAGTCGGCGTCTTTGTGTGCAATTGCGGCATCAACATCGGTGGAGTTGTGGATGTTCCGGCGGTTAAGGAGTATGCAGCAACCCTTCCATATGTGGTCTATACAGATGAAAACCTGTTTACCTGTAGCCAGGACACCCAGGACAAGATCAAAGAAAAAATTATAGAACACGACCTCAACCGGGTTGTTGTGGCATCGTGCAGCCCTAAAACCCACGAAGGTATGTTCATGGAGACTCTCGAAGCTTGCGGATTGAACAAATATCTCTTTGAAATGGCCAACATTCGCAACCAGGACTCCTGGATCCATTCCAAGGAACCCGAAATTGCAACCAAAAAGGCCAAAGACCTGGTTCGTATGTCCGTGGCCAGGGCCGCTGCATTGAGAACCCTTCATGAAAAGGTTGTCCCCATTAACAAACAAGCACTGGTGATCGGCGGTGGTGTGGCGGGAATGAACGCAGCCCTCAGTTTAGGCAACCAGGGATTCAATACGGTATTGGTTGAAAAAGAGGCTGAGCTGGGCGGTTTTTCGCGGAAACTTCATCACACCATCGAAGGGGCTGATGTTCAGGTCTACCTTAAAGACCTTATCGCTGAAGTGAACGGTCACGAGAAAATCGATGTGTTGACCGAAGCCAAAATTACCGGCTTTGAAGGATTCAAAGGCAACTTTGCTACGGAAGTCAAGTTGGGTTCGCAAGCAGAAAAACGCAGGATCGAACACGGCGTTTTTATCGTTGCCACCGGCGCCGGGGAATATCAACCCAAAGAGTATCTTTACGAAGATGACGATCGGGTGGTGACCCAGGTGGAGCTTGCCGATATTTTGGAAGAAAAAGGTGCTGCCGATCTTGACAGTGTTGTGATGATTCAGTGTGTCGGTTCCAGAAATGACGAGAATGTCGAATGCTCCCGGATCTGCTGCCAAAATGCCGTAAAGAATGCCCTGCACATTAAAAAACTGAATCCGGATGCTCAGGTTTATGTGATGTATAGGGATATTCGGACATATGGGCTTCTCGAAGATTATTATACAGAGGCCAGGGAGAAAGGGGTTATCTTTATCCGTTTTGACAAGGATGCACCGCCGGATGTTCGAAGCTCATCTGAAGGAATGCTGGTAACCGTTAAAGACCATATTTTGCAGCAGGATATCGAGATCAGGGCCGACCTTGTGGCTTTAAGCGCCGGGATGGTGGCTGAAGATACCACAGAGGTGAGCCAAGTTATGAAGCTGAATCGAAATTCGGAAGGGTACTTTATTGAAGCCCATGTTAAACTCCGGCCGGTGGACATGCCCAGTGACGGCGTCTTTTTGTGTGGTACTGCCCATGGCCCCAAGTTGATCACCGAAGCCATTTCCCAAGCCCAGGCGGCGGCTTCACGGGCGGTGACGTTTCTTGCCAAAGATGCCATTAAGCTCTCGGCCATCACGGCAAAGGTAGATGTAGACCACTGTGTCAAATGTCTGACCAGCGTCCGTTCCTGTCCGTTCGGCGTACCTGAGTTTAATGTCAATGAAAAAGTCATTGAAATCAATGAAGCAATCTGTCATGGATGCGGTGTTTGCGCCAGCATCTGCCCGCGGCAGACCATTCAATTGAGTTATTATGATGATGATCAAATAATGTGTAAAATTGA
>JARRLM010000479.1:0-2828 GCA_037386985.1 Acidobacteriota bacterium
CCGAAGATACCATTGCGGGAAGCGGTTTGTTTTTGGATATTCCTCCTGCGACCATGTCCAGAGCCTGGCCTTTGGAAAATTCAGGCTTGGCCGCTATCCAACGATCGAGGCTGGCTTTGATTTGTCCCGGATCACGCAACTGTGAGGCCGCGATTCCTATGCCGACATTGGCGATTCCGGGACCTTTGGGGAATACCCAAATATACCCTCCAGGGGCAAAGGAACCGACATAAAAGTCGCAGTAAGCGGTTTGACATTCGATATTGGATAACTGTATTGGAAAGTGGAGATGATATCGTCCGGTTCCAGGGCGGTTTCCAGGCCTGCCCAGCGCCCTACCTGGGATTCGAATCCATCTGCGGCAATTGTGACTTTGGCATGAATTATAAGATCTTCACCCATCGATTTTCCAGAAATGCCGCGTACGGTTCCATTCGAACGAATCACACCGGAGGCGTATGTTTTGAGCAGGATTTGTGCGCCGGCTTCCGCCGCATGGCTTGCCAGAGCTTTATCGAATAGCGTCCGTTCGATTACGAGTCCGACTTCGTCTCCAGCGTGGCTTGAATCGATAAATGCAAAATTTCCGTCGGGGGCAAATACGCGTGCCCCTTCCGGAGCGCATGCAACCCAGGCAGGGTCGAAGGGAACCTCACATTCTTCCATCCAACTTTTTGCAATAGCTTCGGCACAGCGGACGGGAGAACCGATCTCCTGTCTTTTCTCAACAAGAAGCGTGCGGGCACCCTTGCATGCTGCGAATTTGGCGGCCATGGACCCTCCCGGTCCGGCTCCCACTACAAGAACATCCGTTTCAACCGTCTTCATGCTTCCGCCTCCTGAACCAACTTATAGACGGGTTTGGAGAAGGATTGCGATGTCACCCTGATTGAGCCGACGGGACAGATAATGACGCACAATTCGCATTCGATACAGGTTGACAGAAACTCGACAAACGCGGTTTCATGCAGAAGAATGCTGTTTGTCGGACAGGATCCGACACAGGCTCCACAATGAAGGCAGAGTTGGTCGTTGACTATCATCTTGATTGAACCTCCTTTTAATCCCGCCCCCCCGTATTCCTATCTGGATCCGGCCTGCATTGCTCACAGGGTAGCATAGCAGGACGGAAGGCATACATTCGGGGGCGCCGCTGCCGTAGCAATCTTATCAGAAATTCGGATTAAAGAATCCCATTGAATCGGTGAAAAGGAATATCGTCTTGACGGTTACGACTCCATCGCGGGATAATTCCGCGTTTATGGCGGTGCAGAAAATAAATTGCGTTCAAACAATTGAATCCCGTTTTCCCGGTCTGATCGATAAAGTCCGCGAAGTCATCCAGGATTCCGAAAATGCGCTCGAAGGAAGCGATGGGAGTTCCGAAAGTTTCCTTTGGGAACATACCATGCATGTCACCTCCATTGCGTATCGCCTGGCTCTGGCTGAAGGGCTCGATCCGCACATCCCCGTAGTAGCGGCACTGTTCCATGACGTCGGCAAATTTACAGGCGGCCGATACCACAGGGATGAAATAATCGAAGAGGAGGAATCCGCCCAGATTGCCGAGCGCCTGCTTCCGGAATTCGGAATGAAAAAGGGCGAAATCCGCAAAGTACTTTCCGGATTGAGAGCACTTTACAACGAAAACATCAGGAAAAATCCCGTTGCGGCCGTACTGCACGATGCTGATTTTTTATCCAAGTTCGGTGCTCTGGGAGTCGCCAGTTTTTTTACAAAATCGACCCTTCGCAGGCGTCCGCTCCGGGCTTCCCTATTCGGTTATCTCAGCAAGGATCTTACCTACGCAGCCTGCCTGCCTCTGAATATGCACACAGCTGCGGGACGTAAATTAGCCTCCCAGAAGGCGCGTGATTCGCTGAAATTTTTTCGTTCACTTCTCATGGAATTAAGAGAAGCACATATAGTGGATCTCAGAATTCGAAAGATCCGGATTCCTCACCCTAATTACAGGAACCGTTCCCTGGAAATTCGATACGTTCTGTCTCCAGTTTGCCCTGAATGCGGTGGCAAGTGGAAAATGACCTGGGGAACTGAAAAAGACATTAAATGTACGAAGCTGACCATTGAATGGAGCTGCAGTCGCTGTGCAGAACGACTTGAAACTTCCTTCTGTCTGCCGGAGGTCGCCTGATAAAATCACAGACTGCGTTTTAGTATATGAGGGCCAGACTAAAAAGAGAGAAACATTGACCGAATTTTTTCATGTGATCACGGCCGATCAATTTGCGAAACTTTTGAACCGCTTCCCCAGGGTTTCATCTGAACGTATTCCCCTGGACGCCGCGCTTTCGCGGATCCTTTCGGAAGATGTCGTTGCATTCGAGAATCTGCCTGAACAGGCTCGTTCAACCGTTGACGGCTATGCCGTAAAGGCAGAAGATACATTTGGCGCGTCGGATGCCATTCCGGCGCTCCTGGAGGTAATAGAACCGGTTCTCATGGGAACCATACCCGAATATACACTGAATCCCGGACAGGCGGCCCCTATCCCGACCGGAGGATTTCTACCCCGCGGAGCCGATGCGGTTGTGATGGTGGAATACACAAATAAGGCCGGAGCAGACAGCGTGGAAATAACCAAGCCCGTCACTCTCCTGACAAATGTTCTTGAAAAAGGGGAAGACGCAAAATCGGGTGAACGGCTGCTGCTGTCGGGCAGGCGGATCCGCTTCCAGGACATCGGATTCCTGGCTGCCGCAGGGTTTCCGGAAGTCACGGTCTACCGTAAACCGAAAGTGGCTATCCTCTCTTCCGGCGATGAGGTGGTCCCGATAGAGCAGAAGCCCCGTTCCGGCCAGATTCGG
>JARRLM010000480.1:0-2824 GCA_037386985.1 Acidobacteriota bacterium
ACTGAAGGATCCCGAAAATGCCAAAATCCTTTCAGGTTTTTTTAAGACCGGTCCGGGTGAATATGGAGAAGGCGACCGTTTTCTGGGCATCCGCGTCCCCGATGTACGCAGGATTGTCAAAAATCATCGCGAAGCATCCCTCAAGGACACCCTCGAATTACTGCATTCCGAATACCACGAAGAGCGTCTCACCGCCCTTCTTATTATGGTGGATCAGTACAAAAGCGGAAATGAAGCGCAGAAATCGGAGATCTTCAGACTGTATCTGGAAAATACGGACTATATCAACAGTTGGGACCTGGTCGACCTTACGGCACATCATATTGTCGGAGAGCGGCTGTTTAAGAAAAAGAGTTCCCTTCTGACGAAGCTCGCCCGATCGGAGAGCATCTGGGAAAGAAGAATTGCAATTCTCGCCACCCTTTACTTCATCCGTCAGGGGCAAAGCAGAGAGACACTGAGAATAGCGAAAATCCTGCTGAATGATTCCCATGATTTAATTCACAAGGCGGTGGGATGGATGTTGCGGGAAGTCGGAAAACGATGTTCTCTGGAAGCCGAATGCCTGTTTCTGGATGCGCATGCCTCTGTTATGCCCCGCACAATGCTGCGATATGCTATCGAACACTTCCCTGATGATCTAAGAGCACGATATATGAAAAAGTTCTGAGTTCTAAGTTCTGAGTTCTGAGTTAAAGGAAAAGCAAAATCTACGGACAAGTCGTTACATCTTCCGAATGTGCGTGTTTAATCGACGATAAGAACCTGACCTTGCAGGTCAAACACGCGCGAGATCATTCCCTAAAATTGATTATGGTGTCCTTATGGTGTCCAGTACTTTGATTAGCATCATCCACAACTAGGAACAACGCCAGTTTCCGATAAGCCGACAACTTGGTCCAAGTGAACGGAAACAGGATTTGGGTAACTTCCCAGAACGCGACTTTTTAATCAAGCCGTTCGATGTCGATTATGATGTTGCTCGATCCAAATACTTCCTATCCATATAAAGGTAAAAGCCCAGAGGGGTTTTAAATAAAATGCTCCATCACCAAGAATAGTATATTCAATAGGTGCTTTGTCAGTATAGATAAAGTTCCAACGCCCAAGATAATGAAGCATATATCCTATGAATACCAGGCAACAAAAACCAAATACTATTCTGACCAATCGTTCGTGTCCCTTTAAGATTTGGCTGGAAAAAATCCCCAAAGATAGTCCGATGATGCTCCAACCGAGAAGATTTCCCACCAGAATCTCTGACCATGACAAACTGGAGAATCCCCAGAAATACTTCGGCGAAGTAATGAGCCAATTATGAATGGAGGTACTAAGGTCTCGGGGCACATTACGTAATAAAAGGCAAATAAAAAGGCAGAACAAGGGAACTATAGTTATTGGAATCGTTACCCAACGGAATACCATGGATCCAAGATTTCGAAAAACCTCCCAGTAGTACCATCGACGCGCTGCAAGCTCTCCCTTTTCGGTTACTCTTTGATGAAATTCCTCGTTCAGATCTCCCACAATTTGTGGATAACAGGATTCCCCTTTAAACGGCCACAATACGAGTAGGATCCATCCGGGCGGATTTATTGATTCAACCATTTAGATTTCCTCCTGCGAGATTCAGCCCAACCATCAAGCCTTTCAGTGCAGAATATGTTACATTGAGCGTCTTCAAGCCCTTCGCTGTTACACGATAATAACGCTTCGCTCGACCACCACGTGCTGAAGTTGGTTCCCCAAGCCAGGATTCAACGAATCCCTTTTTTTCTAACCGCTCAAGGCATGTATATATTGCGCCAATCGTTACGTCCTTCTTCGCCCTTACGTGAAGTTCATGTCGGATTGTGACTCCATAGGCCTGATCATTCAGACGCAGTATTGCTAGGAGAAGCATTGATTCAAAGCTACCGAGTGTGCGGTTTGGTCCCATAATTACTACAATGTAGTTAAAAAAACCTGAAGTTGTCAATTAAAAACGCAGAGATACCTTGCTTTCTTTTTATGTTCTGGTTCCCGGGTGATCAGAAAGCACTGTCGCTTGTTTATGCCAATGGCCCCGAAACCGCATTTAAGATTCCGGTGCCTATGAAACCTTCTTCAGTGGTACTGGACCCCGATTTCTGGATTTTGTCTGAAAAGACCGAAACAAAAAAGAAGTAGGAGCCAAAGGGAGAATTGATGGGATATCGACCCTGACGGCAAGAGGTTACCGATGATGAGACTGGCTGGCGCTGAGCGAGGTGAATTGTCGAGCAAGGGTCCCCTCAAAATCATCATCGTCCTGAACTGGTTTGAAGAACTGAAGGACCGAGTGCCGGTGGAGTGATTTTCGGGATTCCCGGCACTATTTTGAGAAACGACGATTTCAAGTAAACGGACAGCGTAGCCTTCCATTGGAATACCAGCCGATCCCGCCTGGTTCACCAGAGGCCGGGAATAAGCCGGTAGTGAACTTGTCGTGCATACTCAGAATATCCGGTTAATTCCCGCTGTAGTGTCCTGTCTTCGAGTACGGTTCTGATGATCAGCAGAAGCACGGCCATGCCGGCAGGGATCAGTCCATAAACAGAGCCGACAATCAGAGGCGCCGACAAAACCCAGAGGCTGGCGCCTACATATCCGGGATGGCGTATATATTTATAGGGGCCGGCAGTAATCACCTTGTGATTCCGGTCCGTCTGAATGCGCACGGTGGTCTCGAAATGTTTGTTCACCAGCATCGCCGATGTAAGCACTGCAACGCTGAAGACGAACAGGGCGGTACCGACAACAGCCGACCATAAACCCAGGTTTGCTCCATCGAATCGAATATCCA
>JARRLM010000481.1:0-2822 GCA_037386985.1 Acidobacteriota bacterium
TTTATCTATTAAGGATTGACGGGAAACCGGTTGTTTTGTCTAATCTATTGAAAATTAAGCGGTAAGAGATTCAGGCAAAAAATGTCAGAACATAATTTTCAGTACGATGCCGCAGAGAACCGAGCTTTAGGCGGATTGATTTAAAGGGATTCCAGGAAAGACATGTGGACAGGTACGGTAGCGAGAAGAATGTAGCAGGTTCATCTTTCTGTTTCTTCCTTGAGATATAAATATCCATTTTTATTTTGTCCACTATTGACATTTGTCCACGTTACGTGGACAATGCATAATCATGGATAAACTAAAACCTCAAGACAGAGATCTCCTTGAAGAAGCATTGGCTGCCGCGCAGCGACTGGGGATCAATGCACAGATCGAACAATGGCAACCTAAAATCAATGGCGGTCATGCAGATGCCTGGATTGTTCTCCAATTGGGAGGCAAAAAGGTCCGCTATACGGCAGAAGTGAAGCGTGGCTTACGCCCCGTCACATTAGGGGCGGTTATTCAGCAACTCCAACGTTTAGGGGAGAGGCCGCTACTGGTAGCCGATTATGTCACTCCTCAACTCGCCGACACTTTGCGTGATCACGGGATTGCCTTCATTGATGCCGCCGGCAATGCCTATATTGATCATCCACCCATACTCGTGTGGGTAAAAGGAGAACGCCCGATTGCTCGTGCAACTCTTCAACCCACCGGTCGAGCCTTTCAGGCGAGCGGTCTGCAGGTGATTTTCGCACTCCTATGCAATCCAGAGGAGGTGGATCACCCGTATCGCGAAATCGCCGAATTAGCCGGCGTTGCGCACGGCACCGTTGGATGGGTCATGGCGGAACTGCCGAAACTCGGCTTTGTTGGCGAATTCAACAAGAAACGTCGCCTGTTACAACCCGAGCGGTTGCTGCAGCAATGGGTGGAAGCATATGCGCGCACTCTCAGGCCCAAGCTGCTTTTGGGTCGATATAAAACAGAAACTCTTGATTGGTGGAAAACAGTAGAGCCTAATAAGTATGATCTCAAAATGGGAGGTGAAGGTGCGGCAGCGCGTCTTACAAACCATTTGCGACCCGGCACCTTGACCTTCTTTGGCCCCAGAGCCGAGCCGCGTTTCTTACTGGATCAGCGCTTGAAGACAGACAAAAACGGAGAAGTGGAAATCCTCCGCCGTTTCTGGCAATTTGAAAACCCTGAACCGGCGCTCGCTCCCACCCTGCTCGTTTATGCCGACCTACTTGCTATTGGTGATGCGCGCTGCCTGGAAACGGCAAAATTGCTCTATGATCAAATACTCGCTGGATTTAACAAATAAGCACGAACTGGCATTCTTATCTGACCTCATTGCGGATTTACGTGCCCAGGTCTCAAGAATCGATATTCTTCTGGTTGGAGCTATGGCTCGAGACCTGCTGCTTTTTCATGCGCATGGGATAAAAGCAAAACGGGGAACCGAAGATATTGATCTTGGATTTGCCGTCGCCAGTTGGTCTGATTATGAGAAACTTCGCGAGTCGCTCCTTAGCTCTGACTTATTCCATACTCATCCGAATGGTGCGCATAAGCTATTGTATCGCAAACAGATGGAAGTAGATTTGATTCCCTTCGGCGGACTGGAGAATGCTGATGGAACCATCTCCTGGCCGCCTGACGGCGACACAGTAATGAGTGTCCTGGGTTATAAGGAAGCTCTCGAATCTTCAATGGATGTTCTACTCCCTTCCGCCCGTCAGGTTGCTGTTGTCTCCCTTCCTATGCTGGCTGTCCTCAAAGTTCTGGCTTGGTCGGAAAGACGATTGATAGCGCCTCGCAAGGATGCATCCGATCTTTTGTTGATTCTTCAGAACTACCTTGATGCCGGGAATTCAGAACGTTTGTATAGCGAGGCAAGCCAGTTGCTCGAAAGTCCAGACTTCGACTACGAACGAGCAGGAGCCTGGTTGGCGGGGAAAGACGCCATCGAGACAATTGAAGAATGCAGCCATAAAGCGGATCGCATTGAGGAAACACTTTGCGCGACACTCGAGGCTGAAAGCGATCCGAACGGCCAATTACGCCTTATTGGAGAGTTGATGGCTCCGGATCCGGAACAATCTCGCCGAATTTTATCCGCCTTTCTTTCAGGAATCAGAGGCAATCCGCACTCTTTCTAACGTTTAAGGAGATATGCGAATTCGTTTATTGAGTGATCTGCATGTCGATTTTGAAACCGTCACTTTGCCGTATATCGAAGCGGATGTCACAGCCAAACTATGTTTACTATGCTGAAATTACACGATACTTAATCGACCAAGGTTTCCTATAAGCGGAAACTCCTTCGGGCTCATTTCATCAGATTCGCGATCGTTTTTAGTTTCTTCCAGGCTTCGATTCCGTTACGCCAGGCTGCCACCCAGGAGTTGCAGGCAGATGCAAGCTCATCCGGATCGCCTCCGGAGCCGACAATGTCCACACGTTCCTCGGCGCCTCGGATTATCCCACCATGATGGGACCTACGCATTATCCATTCCCAGGCGGTTGCTCCCTCGGAACGCTCAACGTCATCCCACAATTTTGATATCTGCTCAACAGCATCATCGATCATACGTTTTCCGGCCAGCACGTTATTCGGCGTATGTCCGCAATCGGATACGGAACTGAGTTTAGTATGAAGACCAACGGCTGCATCCTCCTCTATCTCGGGAACGATTATTCCTGCCTTAAGCTGCTGCCAAATCGCCATGCCAAGCTCCTGTCTTGTTTTGTTGGTGGTTCCAATCCCATGAATTTTCAACGGGGACGACGGGGACAGGAACCATACCTATTTGCCGTGATTGATCTTGTAC
>JARRLM010000482.1:0-5072 GCA_037386985.1 Acidobacteriota bacterium
ACAGGAGATTCAGCAGCTGAAGCACCTTCTCAATTGCATCGGTTTTAAAACCGGTTGTTTCCATGACCGGCAAGATTTCTGATGGTGAAAATTTCAAAGGACTTCTCCCCAGGACTGATTCAGTATTTCTTCCGGAACCATCAGGTTCCATTTCTTCACCCAGCGGCCACCCCGACGCCTTCCGCGTTTTAAATAATGAGGCTGCCGGGGACGCAGCTGTTGTAATGGTTTCAGGTGGACGTCGTCCAGCATCAGCTCTTCCCTGTGCTGGTTTAGGAAAAAACCCACCTTGGCAGCGGTGGTTGAATTTTCCAGAAGCAGGACATATTCGATGACCTGTTCTATGTCGAAAAACTCGACCGATTCGAGTGAACGCCATATTTCTTCCCAGCTTCCGGTCAGGTCCGGGCGATCGAGCACATCGACAAGAGTCCTTTCGAGGCCGGTTACACGGAGCACGGCTCCAGAACGCTTTTGGCGAAGAACCCCGAACATCTCCCTGCCCTTAACAAGCAGTGGCTGCGGCACCGACGCCCTTATAAATTCATAATTGCGGAATATCACAGGAAGTGATCGTTTAGAAGATAAGTAGTGCAGTCGATTGTAAACCGAGTATGCTTTTCCGTGGAATTCCAGAGCAGTATGGTATCCAAGAACAGCATCTCCGGTCATTTTCGCAGCTACAAGATACATATCAACCGGACAGGAATCCGGTGAAGATCCAAATGGAACAACAGCATACAATCCACGCCTGATGGACACGATTCTGCCATTTTTTCGATAATAGGTCAGAAGCGATTTGCGTGTGTTCGGCTTGCCGGATCCCTCTTTTGAGAGAAAATCATTCAGCTCCTCCACCGTGAACACTTCATGCTGGGATAGAAATCTTGTTAACATTACAATTGTACCTTTTGACATATTTGTGATTTGGTTGTAAAAAATTTACTACTATAGCGCATAAATGTCAAACAAATAATTGTATAATTTTGACAAAAATACACGATAGGGCTAATATTTTTAGCTCTATTTCGTATTAATGTCAAAATTAAAACATCCGGATTCATTGTCTTTTAACAAGGTTGACCTGGTCACTCAAGAATCAGAAGAAATCTGCGTAATCCTCCACAATGATGGCGGACAAGTCTGCGGATAACCTTGTGCTTTGCGCCGTGTACCTTGAACCGTTTGTTAACCTGTTTGTGTGTGCCGACACGGCATTTTATCGCGGTGAAGCATGCTAATGCGAAGACGGAAGCTAAAAGCAACGCCGGGGGTACCGCGGCGTTGCTCTTTAGAGTGGAGACGGGTCCGTGTCAGCCTGTCCTGCGTAGCTTTAGTGAAGAAAGGTCTATGGCTAACGATGTTGGACTTGAGCAATCCAGTCGCAACTGGGGCTTTGTGCGCCAACAGGGACGGGATGCGGCCGAACTGCCCTTGATGATGGCCGGTAACCGCATCTGGCAGGGTCTGGAGAAGGAGTTACAGGCCGATCTCGAATGGATTCAGGGCGGCAACCTAGTTTTGGCATACGATCAAAAGCGTCTTGAGCAGTTTGAAAAATGGCTTCCCCTGTCAAAAGAACATGGATTGGAAACCCGCTTACTGACATCACAGCAGCTGCGCCAGCTTGTTCCGGCTGTGAAATCCAAATTATTAGGCGCCATGTACACTCCCAGCGATGGACAGGCCGAACCGCAAAAGGTTTGCCCGGCTTTCCAGCAAGCCGCTCAGAATAAGGAGGCACTGTTCATGACCGGCTGCGCCGTAGGGGGAATTGAACTGCAAAACGGGGCCGTATCCGGCGTACACACGGAACGTGGCTATATCCAGGCATCGACTGTAGTGTGCGCAGCCGGAGCCTGGTCGACCCGTCTGGTGCGTCCCCTGGGTGTCCGTTTGCCATCTCTGTGGGTGAAGGGCAGTGTGGCCCAAAGCGCACCGGTGCAGGAACTTACTGCCGCCGGGGTGTGGGGGCGGGCTGCTTTTCGCCAGCGCCGCGACCTTCGGTTGTACCTGGCTCTGGGAATCGAAAGTGAGCATCCTCTCATGATCGACAGCCTGCGATTTCTACCAACCTTTTTGCCCGCCTACCTGCGCAACAAGACCAAGGTTAAATTCAAATTAGGGCAACTTCTGGTGGATGATCTGCTGGGTCGCCTGGATGATTGCAGGCGGTACCGAGTTTTGGATCCACCACCTTCTCGAAAAGAAATCGAACAGGCCGTTGGCTATATGCAGGCTGAATACGAGGGCATGACCGGTATGACGGTGGAGCGAATCTGGGCCGGCTACATTGATTTAACCCCCGACTTGCTCCCGGTGATCGACCGGCTCGACCGACCACAGGGTTTGGTTCTGGCTACTGGCTTCAGCGGCCACGGCTTTGGTATGGGCCCCATCGCCGGCAGATTGGTATCAGAGATCATCATGGATGCCAAACCTTCTCTGGATATCAGCGGTTTAGGCTTCAACCGTTTCAAGAAAGGCACCAGCCGAAAGTCCACCCAGATAGTGTGAAACGTCAAGGAATAGTTACTCGCTGTTTCATACTACCTTTGAAATCAATACTTTTCCTTCAAGGATATTAAAAAAATGCAGTCAGGTGTCAATTTAAACATCCGGCCAAACCGCCATGCCGATCCTGATATTTTCAGTACTTGCCCGCCTTCAAGAGGGTTTGACAATATTGGATTCCAAGGATAACTTTGTGTGACCCTGAAATAAAGGTCTTTAGAAGCCGATTGCTTAAAGGCTATTTGCCAAATGCCAGGACATCGATAACCCGATCTTAACGTGAAAAAGTGTCAGGACATCGATATCAACTATCAGGCGCTTATAATCTCTGCCGCGGAAGACAGCGAGCCCACGCTTGTGATCCGCAATGTTGATCTGCCCCTCGTAAAGGAAACTTCATGGATTAAAGATATCCGGACATATCATCTGCATGCAGCCGATATCGCCAAAATGGTCGCAGATGTCGCCCGTGAGAAGGGACTTCGGGAAGGGCGTATCGGTATAGACTTACAGAGTTACGCGCTGCCCGGTGCCTATGCGCTGCCACTCGTCAAGGCCCTTGAACCTATGCAGGTCGAAGACATCACCGAGCTTTTGGGCAGTTTGCAGTACATCAAATCAGAGCGCGAAATGGTCTATATCCGAGAAGCAGCCAAATACGCGAATATTGGCCTGCAAACGGCACGCAAGACCTTAAAGGCAGGAATCACTGAGATTGAGCTTGCCGCAGCCATAGAAGGAGATATGCGGGCGGCTGGAAGTGATTGCTGGGCGGTGCCGACCGAACTCGCCAGCGGTCCTCGAACACCCGGTGGTCACGCTTCTCCAATGCCTCGGGTTATAGAAGCAGGTGATCTTGTCCATGTTGAATTTGCCGGTGTTGCTCGCCGTTATCATGTGGTGGCACTCCATACCATGGCGGTTGGAGAGCCGACTGCCCGTGTTCGTGAAATCTATGACCTCACTCTGGAGTCCCTGCGTGCAGGTATAAAAGAATGCCAACCCGGAAAACCAGTTGCCAACATCGAAAAGGCTTCCTTGGAGTCGCTTAAGCGCGAAGGCCTGGAGCATACCGCCATGATGCGTTTCGGATTGGGTATTGGGATAGGATATCCACCGGTTTGGGTCGGGTCTTTTCAGATCGATCGCTATTCAACTCAAAATCTGGAACCGGGTATGGTTTTTTATATCCACGCCTGCCTCGAACTGGTAGATGAAGGAATTGGAACCGTCCAGGGCGCTTCCTATTATGTGAATTCCACCGGCATAGAAATGCTTGCCGGAGGCGGCGATGTCGAGCTTGAGATCGTCTGAAAAGGTTATACATAAAGAAACATTATCTATCCGAGTACCAATGGAGGAAATAATGGGCCTGCTAATGATTAATGGAAAGATAAGGACAATGGACGCTAGAGGCACCGTTGTCCAGGCGGTAGGCATTCGGCAGGGTCTCATAGACATCACCGGCTCAACGCAGCAGGTTTTGCAAACAAAGACACAAAAAGATGAAGTGATTGATCTTAAGGGGAAAACCGTATTTCCAGGAATCATTGATGCCCACAATCACCTGATCTACTACGGTACCGAGCTTTTAGGCATTAATTGTCGGGCCGAAGTAATCCAGTCGATTTATGACATCGTCACAGAAATTGCTAAAAAAGCGGCGGTATCACCACCGGGTCACTGGCTGAGGGGCTATGGTTATGATGACGCCCTGTTAGAAGAGGGTCGACAGCCACGATGTGAGGATCTTGACCAGGTGTCACCCCAAAATCCGGTAGTCCTTTACCGAACATGTGGACACATGCTGGTTGCTAACAGCAAAGCCCTTGAAATCTGCGGTATCACAAAAAACACGCCAAACCCACCCGGAGGCGAAATTGATAGGGATCCTGTCACGGGAGAACCGACCGGGCTTATGAAAGAAACCGCCCAGGAACTTATCAAGGATTCAATGGATTCTTTTTTGATCGAGGAACTGGTTGAGGCAGTTAAAGTGGCAGGCCAGCAATACCTCAGTGAGGGAATTACATCCGTTCAGGAGGCGGGTGTCGGTTATTTCCAGAATACAGAGGATGAAATGAAGGCCTATCAGATCGCCGATATTAGGAATATTCCAAGACCAAGGGTCTGTCTGTATTTTCTCAAAGAAGCCCTGCCGCATCTGTCTTCACTGGGTATTATAAAGGGGTTTGGGGATGATACGTTGCGAATTGGCGGCATTAAGCTTTTTGCAGATGGCGTTCCTTCGGCTCACACCGGTGCAGTACATGAGCCTTATGCAAATGCACCGGATGTAACCGGCATCCTTTGTATGGAAAGAGATGAGCTGACTGGTACCGTTGAAGAAATTCACCGCGAAGGGCTCCAATCATCAATTCACGCGATTGGAGATCGGGCGATTGATGTGGTTTTGGATGCTTATGAGCATGTGTTAACAAAACTGCCTGCAAAAGACCACCGGCATCGAATCGAACATTTTACGATGGCCGATCCTCCACCGATCGAGCGCGCCAAGCGTTTAGGGATCATCCCGGTAGTTGCCTCCACCGAGGTGC
>JARRLM010000483.1:0-2088 GCA_037386985.1 Acidobacteriota bacterium
CCGGATTCCCATAATCGAGGCACGTCATAATCGATCCCCGTTACGGACGAAAGAATTTTACTTTCAAAAATCCGTATATCCATTTCAGGTGGGTGAAAATAGGTTTCGGGCATGCTGGCGTACTCGCAAAAAGGCAGAGAATTCTTCAAACTTTGACTGTTCTGCACCCAGGCAGCCAGATGTTCCGCCCGCTCGTAAATCATTTTAGCCCCCGTAAATGCTCCCGTCTTCTCGTCAAATCGAATATCTCCACCCGGAACACCATGGTAGCGGGCTATGACAGGTGAAGCCCCGAAGCTGAGATAGTCATGGCAGGAATTGAATGGATCCCTTGAATCGGTAGCCCAGTGAAGGGCTGATGCGACGTTTCTCAGATGGTGGGACATATACCCATATGCGGGATACTGATCCTTGAAGATATTCATCGCGGCCGGCCCCAGTTTTTCCGCTGCCCTGCCGACACCCTGGGCTAACGGGCTTCTCCCTTCAGCGATACCATTCAACAGCTCGCTCAAAAATTCATGATGTACTTTCGGGCTTCCCAGTTTCGGCTCTGTGGCGTGGTCGATGTGGGGAATAAATGACAGCCCGAGGTCCTGCTTGGTAAAGGCTCCTGCCGCAATACCTGTCAAGGCGAATATCATGATACCCAGAAGCTCATAATTGTTGATCCCCAGCTTCTGCGACAGAATGTTCCCTTCCCAGTACCCTTCGGAGCTTCCCTGGCCTACACATCCATACCACGCTACGACACACTTCTGAGCGCCCTTGCCGATTCCGGGCATATCGTAAAAGCCCATGCACTGGTAAGGGCAGCCGTGACAGCCCGCGAACCGTTTCATGTACTTGGCCTGCATTTCTCCGCTGACGGGCTCTCCGCACAGCGGATATCTGCCCCAAGATTGCGCACCGCCGGTAAGCCATTCCTTCGCCGCGTGCCTCTTCGACACCAGTTCCATGAATTCGTCGGGATTTGCGATTTTGTGTGGACCCGTTCCCCTGACGGCAATGGCCTTCAGGTTCTTGGAACCCATCACGCCTCCATAGCCGCCCTGCCCGGCAGGCATAAGGATTCCCCTGCCTGACCGATTAAGACCGAAGACGCCTTCGGGTGGCTGTTGCGCAAAGTCTTTTGTGTCTCAAAAGTGTCCAGCCCCCACAGATGCTCTGCATCTTTGATGGCGGCGGTTTCATTGTCTATCTCCAGATAGACGGGTTTGTCGGATTTACCAAGGACGACGATACCGTCGTATCCTGCATATTTTAGGTCGGCGGGAAATTTACCGCCCAATCCCGAATATGCAAACAGCTCCCGGGGATACGACTGCGGCGCAATACCGCAAACTTCCGCACGGTTGAATGGACCCGGAGCTCCGGTCAAAGGACCTACCGATATCATCAGGGGATTGTCGGGGTGGTATGCATCGACTTTCGGCGCTCCCAGTTCCCAGAAGATTCTGCTGTTCAGACCGACGCCACCGATGTATTTTTCAGGCTCGAAATCAGACGTAGGAACCGTCTTGGTTTCTCTCTTTGTCAGATCGACCCATAGGATATTTCCTGCCCAGCCGAATTCTTTTTCCATTTTACACCTCCCCGTTGCCAGGCACGATAGCCAGGGCGTTTTGTGCACAGTATTCTATGCAGATAGGGCCTTTTCCTCTGCCCCTGCAGAGATCGCACTTGAAGGCAAGTCTCGTAACGGGATTCAGCTTGACGCGGGCCGGCTCCAACGGACAACCGAGAATGCATTCCCCGCAACCGTCACACTGATCGGAATTAATATACTTAACACCCGTCGCATGATCGATACACAGAGCCGAATCCTTCTTCGGGCAGGATTGATAGCAACTTGGCGACAGGCACTGCCGGCACACGTTTATGGAGTAAACAGCCTCGAAAGGTTCTCTGACAAGTTCCGACCTGGACAGTGAGACATGGACCTCTTTCTCGTTGTATAGCGAACACATGAGGCTGCAGACACCGCAACCCGTGCAGACGGAAGGATTGTGTTTGATCCTTCCGTTAGCGGGGATCGTCACCGCCTCAGTCTCCGCCGGGTAGTCACAGCCTGTGAGTCCGGCAATC
>JARRLM010000483.1:2190-6201 GCA_037386985.1 Acidobacteriota bacterium
TTTTTTAGATATTGCCATTATCCCCTCCGTTCAGAAGCAATCTAATGTTAGTCACTGTTGCTTGTTTTAAACGCTGTTGTTGTCTGGCAAAACCGGCAATCTGAATTCATGTTGAAACTGCATAAAAAAATCAGTATCTTTCGCGAGCAGAGAAGAAGAATAAAACCCTTTTTTGATGATTATTTCAGTATGATTTCTGTACCGCTTCTGATAGATCAAGTTTAGCATTATTTTGCCGTCAACGATTCGCTAATTATTATAATTATCTTTCTCAGACAGGCTTAAATTGATCGAACTGAATCCTGTTCTGTTTTAGCTCCAATTGGCCTAAGTTGGGGCTGCGAATTTTTCGTGGATGTCATTGGACGTATGACCCCGTATACTACCATTTGAATTTTTATCCGAACCCGTCATATGAATCCTGGAAAGTATATTTACGAATATCCCCGGTACTACGAGATTGGTTTTTGCCAAGATCGAATCGGCAGGCAAGTAGATTTCATGCTTCACTGCTTTCGAAAAAACAGTTTGATGCATGATCCGAAAAGCGTTCTTGACAATGGATGCGGAACCGGTCGCTATCTGGAGAAATTTGCCCAAATCGGTTTAAGCGTCTGTGGACTTTTACGGCGACTACAATGAGACTAAGTTATACTCGGCAATGCGTCGTCCGAAGCACTTAATCTGTGTTCTCCGCAACAAGCGATGAATTATGAACGGCAAACAGGGAACTATTACCAATGAAAGGTGTTGATCCAAGCAACCATACCAAGGGGATTTACTTCGAGTGTCAAGGGTGTGGTCGCTGCTGTCGGAATCGCGGTAAATACAGCTACGTATACGTATCCTTACCAGAACGAAAGCGTTTAGCACAGTATCTTCAGCTTTCCACCAGAGCATTCACAATGCGTTATTGCGACAAGACAGATGGCTTCTTTCATTTGCGCAACCCGGAGAAAGACTGTCTTTTCCAGAAAGGGAACAGGTGCAGAGTGTATGGTGCACGCCCAGAGCAGTGCCGGACTTGGCCATTCTGGCCAGAGAATATGAGTGGGAAAGTCTGGTTTCGGGAAATTGTAGAAATTTGCCCCGGGATCGGCAAAGGCCCGCTCTGGAACGTCAAACAGATTGAAAAGCAGCTTCGTAAGGAAGTTGAGAGGGTAAACAAACACTAACAAGCCAGTGCTCCTGATTGTCAACGGTCTTGCGTTTTACACCAGAGGTTATAAATTCTTCTCCTTCTGGGACTCAAATAGCGATTTCACCTGGACAGCGTATACTTCCATTAGAACTTTCAGGTCTCAAACAGTGGCTCAGAATTTGACTCTCGATATCCGCTTTATCCTTTGAGTAACCCGTCATTGTAATATTCCGCAATTCTTTGAGCCCTCTTATAGTAGAATGCTGAGGTAATCAGCTTCTTCAAATTGATTATTGAACATAAGACGGAGTGAACAGAAGCAGCGATGGGTCCGATAGGGGTACCTTGGTAGATGCCCACGACGTGGAAGCGGCAAAAAAATATCTGGATAAAAACTACATTCAGCATAATCCCATTGCCGATACCGGCCTCGATGGCGTGTTGGCCTATTTTTCCAGTTTGGGCGATCCACTGAAAATTCCGGATCGCGTTCAAAAACCCATCGTGGCCATTGTGGCTGAACGCGATTTAGTGGCCTATGCCTGGGTGGACGAGCAAGAAAATCCAAATGAGAAAGGTCAAACCTACACAACAACCTGGTTTGACATGTACCGCATCAAAGACGGCATTATTACCGAGCACTGGGATCACGGCACCCTTCCGGAAGGCATGACTCCCCGCGCCTATGTTCCGACCGAAGAAAATCCCGACCATGAAAGCTCCCTGGCCAGTAAGGATCCCCAACTGGCGGCCAATAAGCGGCTGGTTTATGACATGTGGCGTACCCTGTTGGACGCCCAACAAATTGATGAGGCACCCAACTACCTGCACAAGGATTACATTCAACATAATCCCCTGGCTGTCACAGGATTGGACGGGTTTATGAATTTTTTCAAAAGGTTTGCACAACCTAAACCACTTCAACCCCATATGGCCAACTTCATTGAAATAATCGCCGAGGGAGATAAAGTGGTCCTCGCTACGTTGAAACAGTACAACGACGCCAACAACGAGCCCTATACGACCACCTGGTTCGATATGTGGATTGTGGAAGACGGATTGCTAATGGAACACTGGGACACTCAAAGAATTATGGCTACACCTGGCAGATGAGCCAAATAACTTCGATGGTTTATAAAAAATGGAAATAAGCAATGGTTCCTTGAATGTATTCCCATCAGATCTATCTCTGCCTCCGAATCAGGCTGATCTTTATAGGAAAAGGAAGAACTGATGAATGGTGCTGCCGTACAAATAACATTGAAATCGTATTTCATTATCATTATGGTGATTATATAGAACGTCACAACGCGATAGTCAATGTTTTATCGATGTTTTACCTTAGATGAAAATTCGATGAAATGTTATGAATCGGCCGATTTCCGTAAACCGCTTGGGCAATGATTTCTAGCCCCCGGTTAAAAGCAATGCTTCCATCGGGCTAGAATCTTTGAAACAGCCTGTACAGAATTCTAGGAGGATCCTATCTGCGATATCTATATTTGACTGCATTCTGAGCCTGTTATCCTTTTGGGCCACTTGTTATGTCAAACTCAATACTGTCGCCCTCTAGAAGCAATTTGACTCACTGGATACGCATCTAGTGTGTTTAATTATATGTCCAATTATATCAGTGATTTATGAACATGCGTGCCTATAAGCAAAAGAAACGGCTGTATCCGAAATTTCTTCAGGTATCAGCCCTGTTCCGCTTCCGAAAATGAAAATCCGAAAATTTTTGGATATATATCCCTTCATCCACAACGGGCGTTTGTGAGAATATCGGATGGAAAGAGGAAATGTGAAAAATTCCGCATTCCTTTGTTCCCGCCTATAGTAAAATCAAGCGATTCTAAGTTTATTGATTGTAATTCAATGCTGAATTATCACACGCAAAGATGAGTCTGATAGGGAGTATCTTTCTGAAAACAGGGACTTGTTTCCCCCATAGGCCCAGGCGCGAGACCACCGGCACAGAAACGGGCCTTGGCGCCATGTGCGCGGATCAAGGAGCGCCGAGGGAGCATTTCGCCCACCATCGCTGGACGGCGCTCGGGCTTCTCTTCTGCGTCTACGTCTTCAATTTCCTCGACCGGCAAATCTTCGCAATCCTGCAGCAGGCGATCAAAACCGATCTGCATTTAAGTGACACCCAGATCGGCTTTCTCGGCGGATTCGCATTCGCCATTTTTTATACTGCCCTAGGCATCCCAATCGCCCGCCTGGCCGACCGACGTTCGCGTTCCAGGATCATCGCTATATCACTGGCACTGTGGAGCCTGATGACAACATTGTGCGGCGCTGCGCGCGGCTTCATCACGCTGGCGCTTGCGCGCATCGGCGTCGGCGTCGGCGAGGCCGGATGCAGCCCACCGGCACATTCCCTGATAGCAGACTATTTCAGCCCGAGCCAGCGCTCGACGGCGCTTGCCATCTACTCGCTCGGCATACCGATCGGCGCCGCGCTCGGCAATCTCATCGGCGGTTTTGTCAATGTGTCTCTCGGCTGGCGCGAAGCCTTCTTTGTGGTAGGGCTGCCGGGCATCCTGTTCGCTATTATCGTCGCCGGCTTCCTGAAAGAACCGGCGCGCGGCCTCAGCGAAGCGCGCACTGAGAGTGAAGTTCCAATGCCGCCGCTAGGCGAAGTCGCCCGCGTGCTTTGGCAGCGGCGCTCTTTCCGTCAGATCTGCGCCGCCTTCGCGCTCACATCCTTCGTTATCTATGGTACGCTGCAATGGGTGCCAGCCTATTTCATCCGCACATACAGTCTCGACACAGGAAGGGTCGGCGTGGTCATAGCGATTTCGAGCGGGCTCTTCGGAGGCCTCTCCACACTTGTCGGCGGCCTCATCGGCGACAGGCTGGCTAAG
>JARRLM010000484.1:0-4521 GCA_037386985.1 Acidobacteriota bacterium
TTTTCTTCTTCATTTTCATCTGCTTTTAATCTACTTCCCTAATCTTAAGATTTAGATAAATAGCTTTTCCCATTTTCTTCCGCAGCTTGTTTTTCTTCTTTCCTTGATCCCGTATGCTTGTGCGCCCAGTCAGCGATTTGCATAAGAACTGCACTCAAGGGGAGAAGAACTCCTATGTTGAAGCGGAAAAAGTGTCCTCATTGCCATCGCTTGTTTGTCCCCAATCCTCGCCTCAAAGAGCGACAGAAGACCTGCGGTCGCCGGGAATGTCGGCGGAAACAGAAGCGCCGATCCAATAAAACATGGCGATCGCTTCATCCGGATTATTTTCGGGGCGTTTATCTGCAGCAAAAGGAGGTCTATGGGACCAGAGCCGAGTACAAGAAACAGTATCGCCGAAAGAATCCCGAATATGTCGGCCGCAATGCTGTATTCGTCAGAAAATATAGGGAGCGTCGCCGGAAAGCACCGTCTGAATCCGTAAGTCCCACAAGCTGTGATCTGAGGCTATCTGTTTGGAAAGAAACGGGTAACGTCTCGATTACCCATGTAAGTCACACAAGCCGTGATATTCTCGTAACTGTTTCACAGATCGAAACTTAAGGGGAAATTGCGTTTGTAAGTCACACAAGCCGCGATGGACTGTGGAATGATTTGGACGTAGTAATAGCCCATTATGAACAAACGACCTCAACCGCCGCAGCCCGATCGTATTCGGTCTATCCGCGGATCTTTCAGTTGGATCGACCATCGGTTTTTCCGACAAGGATTTGATCAGGGATTAACCCGCCTGGAAAAGCTTCTTTATTTCGTACTCATTGCCGTTTCCAATCGCGATGGTGTGAGTTTTTATTCCGACGAGCGCCTGGCGGAGATTCTTGAGATCCGCTACCTGCACGAGTTGGACGGGGCACGCAATGAGCTCATTTGTCGTGATCTGATTGCATTCGAACAGGGCATATATCAGGTCCTGGATCTTCCTACTCAACCTCAAAATCCCCATTCTCGAGCAAATGAGTAAAAGGAGGCGCTTTGGAATTTGCCGTTTGGATTTCAGATTACGAGATATATCTTAAATCTTCCGGGCATACCCAGCGCAAAGTAAGATCCCGAATGAAACACCTTCGTTATCTGCTCCGTTTTGCTGAAGTGAGAGGTCTGAGGACGTTGGAGGAGTTTCATCCGGAAATGGCAATAGATTTTACCGACTACTGGGTGAACCACAATACCTGCGCCAAGACCAGCAAAGGTTTTGGGCGTAAATCGAGATTTAAACCGCATCATCACATCGCCATCCAGTATACGCTCCATTGTTTTTTCCGCTGGGCGCACGACAGCGGCCATCTCCAGAGCAACATTTTCCCTTGGAAACCTGTCGTACGTGGAAATTACTTTTTCCCGGAAGTGACGGATTATCTGCATTTTTGCGAAGAGCACAAAGGCCTGGCCCGAAATTCCTTGCTGCAGGTCGAGCTTTTCGTGCGTCGTTTCGACGGATTCCTTCATTGCAAAGAAGTGAAGAAATGGAATGAGATTCGAAGCCGTCACATCGATCTTTTCGTCCGGCAGCAGGCAGGCAGAAACATCAAGCGCATTCAACGCATTCACAAAATATTGCGCGGTCTATTCCGATATCTGTTCAGTCTGGGTCTGCTGGACCGTGACTGGGCGTCTGCAATACATTCGCCTCGAAAATATCGTCTTGCCAATGTTCCTCGAGCCATCCCTGTGGATCAGGTAATCCGATTGTTGCGCAGTATCGACCGAGATCGATGCGGCGGGAAACGGGACTTTGCCATGATTCTGATGGCGGCGAGTCTGGGCGTGCGCGCCGGAGAACTGGCCGGCCTATGCCTGGAAGATGTCGATTGGAAGGCCGGTACAGTGCGATTCAAACAATCCAAGAACCGGAATCTGCTCTGGTTGCCGCTTTCCCCGCCCTTGATTGAAGCTCTGGCATCCTATATTAAGACCGAGCGCCCATCAATGAGTGTTCATAGAAACGTCTTCTTACGATTGAACGCTCCTTGGGCGCCGTTAACTCCGGGCGGACTCGCCGGCGCCATAAGTGGAAGGATGCACGCTGCTGCAATTGCCGGTAGCTGCCATCAACTGCGGCATAGTTTTGCCAGTGAATTGCTGCGAGTAGGGATCAGCTTTTCAACCCTGCAGGAACTGCTTGGCCATCGTCATATAACCTCCACTCAGATCTACACCAAAATCGATCTGATGCAACTCCGGGAAGTGGCGGATAACGATGCCGAACACTACTGATATGCCCGACTTGTATTACGAAAGTTTTTTGGCTGCAGCAATGCGGGATTATCTGGATTATCTGGACAATCTTGGATTCAGCACTGCAATGCAGGTCTACAATCTTAAGTGTATTGATCGCTTCCTGATCGAACACCGGATATACAATCTCGAAGAACTTGATACGCGGTTAATGACCCAGTTTGTCGATCAACATAGGAGGCGTGTCCGACCTCAAACGCTGCGCTTGTTGCGGCATACTTTCCATGGGCTGTGCCGCTACTTGATCCGCCGAGACTTGATGAAGGAAAATCCCGTAGCGGGCTTTCCCGCTATCAAGCCTCAGCCATATCTCCCACATGTCTTTTCAGCGCAGGAGCTGCAAACAATTTTTAATTCATTCCAAAGGAAGATAGAACAGGAAAGGGATCCGGCCGTGCGTTTCCGGGCGCTTTCCCAGTATACTTTCTATCATCTTTTGTATGCCTGCGGATTGCGTGTTTCTGAAGCCATTGCTCTTACAAAATCGGCGTATTCCCCCGAACGGGCTACTCTTTACATGGATCGCCTCCTTGCCGTCCGGCAAGAACTATTCGGCACTCCGCCGGCAGGTTTCCTGTTCTTATTCCTGCCCGAATCTCGACCGTACAATCGGAATTGGGCCAGCCAAAATTTTCGCGAGGTTCTCCGATGCCTCGGGATTTACCATAATGAGGAATATCATCGCGGAGTCTGCCACGGAACGCCCCATTTGCACGAACTTCGCAGAGCCTTTGCCGTGCACCGCCTCCTGAAGTGGTATCGGGAAAAGGCGGATGTCAACGCGAAGCTTCCTTTGCTGGCCACCTATATGGGGCACAGCTGCTTCGAACATACGAAGACATACCTGACGTTAACCCATCAACTTCTTTCGGAGGCGGGAAGCCGGTTTGCTCGGAGCTTCGACCGCCTGGACTGGATTACGGATGATTCCGAACTCCAATAAACTGTCGGTCCACCTTCATTACTTCTTTTCACATTATCTGCCGCAGCATCGTGCAGTATCCTCGCACACGATGGCCAGTTACAAACAAACGTTCATTCATCTTCTCCGTTACTGCAGTCGATTGTTCCCGGATTGTCCCGATCCCGCGCTCGATCGCTTCCAGGTGGGCTTTCTATTGGACTTCCTTTCATACCTGGAAAACGAACTGGGCAATACGCCGGCCACACGCAATGCGCGTCTGGCTGCCTTAAAGTCCTTTTTTAAAATGGTTTCTTTGGTTGCCCCCAGATATCAAACCCAATGCCGCCAGATCCTATGCATCCCTGCCAAAAGAGCGCATCACTGGCCATTCGATTACCTGGAGAAAAAGGAAGTCGATGCCGTCTTTGCCTCCGTCGATACACACACTCATGACGGGTATCGCAATCTCTGTATTCTGCGTATGTTGTACAATACCGGGGCGCGCGCTTCCGAGCTGTGCAACATCCGGTTGGAAGATCTCGATCTTAAAAACAAGCAGGTGCTTCTTCATGGCAAGGGGGGAAAGGTCCGTACAGTGCCCCTGTGGGATTCGACCGTAGTCTTTCTTGAAACCTATATGAAATCAGAACGAAGGATCCCCCTGGATGCTTATCGCAGATTCCTGTTTATCAACCAACGCCGCCGGTATCTGACACGGTCCGGCCTGTATTCTCTTTGTAAACGTTACTTGTCTAAAGCGCGCACGAGGGTGCCGACCTTAACACACAAGCGGATCCATCCCGTGCACGGTTGGCGCTATACATCCGCCAGCCATCTTCTTCTCGCCGGGGTGGACCTTACTGTGATTCAGGAATGGTTGGGCCATGTATCGATTAATACAACCTGCGGCTATAAAGGCATCTCCATTGAGACAAAGCGGGAGGCGCTGCAGAAATTTTATTTATTCGGGGAACCCCGGCAGAATACAAAGTCGGATTCATTCAATTGGCATTTGCATCCGAGTCTGCTGTCTTTCCTGCAATCCCTTTAAATCAATCCGCTTAAAGCCTGGTTCTCTGCGGCATCGAACTGAAAATTATGTTCTGACATTTTTTGCCTGAATCTCTTACCGCTTAATTTTCAATAGATTAGACAAAACAACCGGTTTCCCGTCAATCCTTAATAGATAAAGCACTTACGCCGTCTCAGAACATAATCTTCGGCACAGCTGGGCTTCGCACATGCTTGCCGGAGGGGCGGATCTGGCGTACGTATCCGCGCAGCTGGGGCACGCGAATCCGTCGATCACCTTGAGGATTTAT
>JARRLM010000485.1:0-5452 GCA_037386985.1 Acidobacteriota bacterium
AACTCACAATACTCACAAGAACCTTTGAACTCATGTCCAGGCCTCTTTGCATGTCGCGATACTGCAGAGCGCTTTCCAGAAAATGCCTGCGGATTCGGCGCGGGAAGTGTGTGGAACCAGTGGATGGACCAGAGATATGCCGCTGCGGAGCAGCAGTCCTAATACAACCAGCTTTTGCACTTGCAATGCAGCCAGCAAACCGCGGTGTTTGCGAAAATACCGTATTTGATTTGTGTGGAAATGTTTCAGGAAATCCTTCCTGTCCATGTTGTTCAGGCTGTAGCCTCCCAGGTGCAGAAAGCGGGCTCGCGGCTGATACTGTATTCTGCCTCCTCCTTCGTGTATTCTCCGGCAGAGGTCGACGTCCTCGAACCAGGCGGGGTAAAAATTTTCATCGAAGCCTTCCATTGCCTCCAGGACGGATTTCGACGTCATAAGGCAGGCGGCCGCAGGCTGCTCGACATCCAGGGCGATATCGGATTGGGCAATTTGGGAGAGACGATTCCGGCTGCGGGCACGGAGAATTTCATCCAAAAGAAACATTTCCGCGGCTACACGAGCGATAGTGGGGAACGGACGAAGGTTGAAGTCAATCTGAGGCGTTCCGTCCGGTGCAACGAGACATCCCCCAACCGCCCAGATAGAATCGTCCGCCTGCAGGGTCCGTTCCAGGCACTCGATGGAGCCCGGGAAGCACTCCGTATCCGGGTTCAGAAAGAGGATTTGCTCGCCCCTGGCTTCTTGCCAGCCCCGATTGCACGCAGCGGCGAATCCCAGGTTGCGTTCGTTATGAAGGACTGTAATGCCAGTCTCCGCCTTGGCATTCAAGCTCGCGCTGGAATCGGTCGAGGCGTTGTCCACAACGAGTATCTGGCAGTCCGGGGCATTTTCCCGCAATGAATGAACGCACCTTTCCAGGAGTCGACCCGAGTTCCAGTTGACGATGACAATGGAAATCATATCGGCAGACAGTACTCCGTTCAGTCCTGGGCCATTTTGAGGAACAGCTGTTCGTATTGATCGATGACGCTGTCCCATGAATATTCGGTACGAACGCGCTCCGATGCAGCGGTTTTAAACGCCTCATACCTGCCGGGGTGATCGGCGATACCCTGCAGACACTCCCGAAGAGCTTCAACGTTGTTTTTAGGATATAGCACACCAGTACCTGCGACGACTTCACTGTTTTCCGGTGTTCCATTAGCGACAACAATATTGCCCTGTCCCATTGCTTCAATGAGCGCCGGATGGGTGCCTCCCACCTCGGTTGCGTGAATATAGCAGAATGCGTTTGCCTGCAGTTGCCGGTATCCTTCTCCGTAGATGGCCCCGGGAAATAAGATTCTTGAATCTTTTGTTTCTCTCAACTTCTGAATATATCCGTCTGCATACGGCGCGTCGCCCACTACGACCAGCCGTTTGGAAGTTTTTACGCCTTCAAACGCTCGAACCACAAGATGCGCATTGTTTTCAGGTTCCAGCCGGCTTACGTAGAGAAAATATTCTTCCGGGGCCAGTTGAAGCTTCTTTAATACATCCTGTCCCGAAGGTTTTTCAACGGTGGCTCCATAAGGGATGAAAACGGATGCGGTCCCGTACCGATCCCTGTAATAGCGCTCCATGACGCGCGCATCGGTGACGATGGTGTTGGGGAACAGCGTTGAAACGTATTCGCTGAGGCGATAGTAGATCCTTCCCGGCAGACTCCATTTCCGTCTCATCCTTTCAATGCCGTCAACATTGACCGCAACCGGTGTACCGAACAGCCGTGGTATCCACGCGAAGATGCTGTTGGCTGCATTGCATATCAGGATAGCGTCGTATTTCCGGAACAGGGAATGAAGGATCGAGAGAAACGAATGGACAACAGTGTCGGTGTATTTCCACGCCAGAGTCGGCAGAACGACCAGCTTCACGCCGCGGTGGATGTTCAGTCCGCGGGGAACATAGTGGGCGCGTCCGTAAACCGTCACCTGGTGTCCTCTGGCAGCGAGCCCCGCAGAGCACTCTTCGGCAAAGGTTTCAAATCCACCGTAGTTGGCCGGTATGCCGCGTGTCCCGAGTATTGCGATTTTCACTGATAGCCTCTGCCTTTACAAAGGAATCGGGAAATTATGCATTGGAAATGCCGGTCCTGTTTGAAGATGTCTCCGTTGTCCCTGTAATTTCCCGTGAGTAGACATAGGGTGCGCTCATAATGAAAAGAAACAGTGTGAGAACTTCCGAATCCCCGAAGTTATATTCAAACAGGCCGGCGATCATCAGTGCTGCCCAACTGCCTAGTGCGGCGGATGAAACCAGGGTCGCTTCCCATCGGCTTTCCGCACCGAGTGGAAACGAGTCGGACCTGGCAAAACGGTATGTGCGCAGGGAATCCCAGGCGAATTGAACCATGAGCCACAGCCATATGAGGAGGCCGGGTATGCCCTTTTCTGCTGCGATCTGGAGAAAGTTGTCGTGCATGTGCTGATATAACCAGTCAGGGAACTCATTATGATTACGGTATTTCAGTGCTTCCTGATATACATTGTCCGGTCCTCCAACACCGAACCAGAGGTTATCTTTGATCATGCGCAGTGAAGTGTCAGCCAGCTCAATACGGGTCCGTGTGGTGGTATCCTCGGGATCCAGTCCCGAACGGAACCGCTGCCTCATCGAGGCCGGCGCCGAAAAGTAAACAACCGTGGAAAAAAGGATGTAGCTTATGAAAAAAACTATAAAAGAGAAAGGACAATCGCCAGGGATATCAGCGCCGCGACCGGAACCCAGAGAAAAAATCTTCGCCACTTTGCGCGTATACCGTAGGCAACCAACAGGAGCAGTGCCAGCATCAGTAATCCGGAGTAGGTCATCCAATGACTTACCAGTCCGCATATTCTGTGTAGCAGATCATTTCCCTTAATATCCGTGAAACGTAAACTCATCCCGACGATAGCCGAAATCAGAGCGACCGCAAATATTGCTGTGTATATCGATGACAGCCCTTTTTGTCGGCGCATAAATAAGGGGACGAGAGGAAAAAGCAGAGTAAGAGAGAACTTATTGCGAACAGTGAGCGCCCACTTTTTTTGTAGCGTCACAAGAAAGCACACTATAGCCCAGAGGCAGAAAATAGAGAGAGGTAGAAAAATCCACCATTGACTTATGAATCTGAACATCCTGTGCAACGGGTTTGGGGCCTGAGTGTTTAGGAAGAATTGACCGATTCCAACAGTCGAAGAGAATACGGCGACAGCAAATATGGCTTTATATATCCACCACAACCTGTTTTGCCCACGTGCAATCAGAGGGACAAGAGGGATAATCAGGAAAAGGTAGAACTTCTTCAGGCTGGTGAGTGCCAATGGTACATTCGGCGCCATCAGAGCGGTCAGAATCGTCCATGCAAAGAATATGACAAGAGGCAGTAAGATCCGTTTCATGAGGGAAAAGGATTCTTTATTGAAGGAAGGCGTGCAGACCGAGGCTACCAGTACTACTGCAAGCAGGATCTGCGAAGAAGCGATGGAGATCAATGCCAGGGAGACACATCCGGCGAGTCCTATATATGCTGCTTTTTCTGCACTATTTTCTAAAGAAGACGGAAGGTATGTCTGGATCCTGTTAAACATTGGACTTCCCTGATGTTGTCGATTTCACGAGCGTACAGCATAATTCTTCCGTTTCCAGTACTTTTCTATCAAGTGTGAATTTTTCCTCCATCCGTTCTCTTCCTCTTATACCCATTTGTCGTAAAGTTTCAGGATTTTCCACCAGTTGCACAATTGCCTGTGCAAGACTTTCAGGGTCGGCCGGGTGTACGAGTAGACCGTTGTCGCCATTTTGTACCAATTCTGGAATCCCTCCGACTTTACTGGCGATAACCGGTAGGGAGCTTGCCATAGCTTCCATTATAGCCGAGGACAGCCCTTCGGAGAGGCTCGGAAGCACAAACAGGTCAAAATCTTTCATTAAGGTTTGGATGTCGGCGCGAAATCCCAGTAATTGAATGGAATCTTCTAGCTCTTTCTTTCGAACGAGTTCCTCCAGTTCCATGCGGCAGTTGCCTTCGCCTACGATGACAAATCTTACACGGCCTTTCATATGAGGGATCAGCGATACCGCTTCGATAAGGTAATTCAGACCCTTCTCATGACTCAGGCTGGAAACAGTGCCGACTGTAAAAGGTTCGGTCGGCGGAGGTCTGTCAAGTTCCGTTTGTTTGGGATACAGAGACAGGTCTATTCCTTCATAGATGGTTCTAATGAGGGAGGCTGGAATGCCGCATTTAATCAGCTGCGACCTGATGGAGCCGGAAATCGCAATGACACTGTCGATATTCCAGGTATATTTTATGCGCGATATATGCCTGTTGTGCAGTGGGAAACTAACTCTTCGAAAGATAATCCGGGCGCCGACGCGTGCAAAACGCGAGGCCAAGTTTCCTATAAAGATCGGTTTCGGCGTATTGAACGCTAGAATATCGGGTTTCACGCTGCGCAGCACTGAAATAAGACGCAAAAGGGAAACCAGTCCTGCTTCACTCCTGATCGCTATGGGATACACGGAGATGCCAAGGTTTTGAGCCTTGGCTTCCAGAGATGTCCGGGGGAAACAGACCATGTGTATCTTGTGACCGCGCTGATGTAATTTCTGGATGAGGGTGAAGAGCTGTACCTGTCCTCCCCTCCAGACACGTTCGGAATCAATAAACAGAAACGAGAGCATTATTTTGTTGCTTTATTACTGTTGAGGGAGGTTTTTCCGGACAGCGGATTCGATTTCTTCCAGTCTGCTTAGAATAGACCTCTGTTCGGAATGGATACGATGCAGCGTAATGATGGCCCAAACGCCAGCCGCAATAGGCACTAGCCAGATGAAGACTCCTATGAACAACACTACCAACTCGGTGGGTCCTATTTTAGACATATTTTGTAAATCCTTAATATTTCCTGCAAGCAAAAACAATTTTAACGAGAGCTGGAGTTATTTTACTATCAGGTTCCATTATTGGAATGGCTATTTTGAATTTTTTACTTTTTCAGCCGGCCCGTATGTGCAGTACGTAGGATGCCAGGATCGCCTGTGATAGAATTGCAAATATGAAAACACGGATTTTTAGCAATGGAATTGAAGCACCTCTGACAAAATTTATAGGAAATTTTTTAGGGAATGTATGTGTCGGTATTACTACCTCTTTAAAAACTCCTCAACCCATCCGTACTCTGAAATATGAACTTGAGGGAGATGATGTTCGTATTGAAGTTAACCGGGAACCGGTCCCGATGGATTTGAATAGTGGATTCTCGAAGGTTATTGTGAGAAGTACGATTCGGGGGATGGTGCATCATTTAAAACTGGATGATCCCGACGGAACCATTCGGATAGAGGTGGATAGGAAAAGTCAGCCCTGATACGGATTGTTATCTTTAAATAACCGATGACGGGTGCCTTTAAATGTACACCGGTTTTC
>JARRLM010000486.1:0-3246 GCA_037386985.1 Acidobacteriota bacterium
AGCCCCTTCCTACCTATCTTTTTGGCGCTCTGTCTGCATTCGGGCTGGGATTTATATTATTTCCGTACCAATTAAGGCCTGTTTTTATGGCATGGCATAAAACAGCCCATTTCCTTGGCAGAGTCGTCACCACCTTGATTCTTACCTTAGCCTATTATCTTGGTTCTTCTTCTATTTGGTGCTTTAATCGTTTTTACCGAAAGCAGTGTTATTGCACCATTTATCTATGCCCTGTTTTAACGAATTCTAATGAGTCTTCCGCGATATGATCTGACCGTTCGGATCCAGTGTCATTTCGACACCGGAGAATCGCCCGTTGACGCAGTCGACATAACGCTTCAGCTGGCCGTTTTCGTGCCACTCTGTCCAGATTCCGTCGGCGGTATAGCGTCCCGCCGTGTTGAGCCTTACTTGAACGATTCTGCGTGGGGCACCGGATGGGTATCGTTTCAGAGAGACCTTCGGTGACGTTAACTTTTGCGCAGCAGGTCCGAGTATATCGCGTAACCGGGCGAGCAAGGACTCTGTTTCGGTATTGTCCGGGCTCAGACGTCGAGCTTCCAGCAGGTTTGAAAACGCCGCCGCACTAAATCCGGCTGACTGTTTTTCAATATCTGCAGACCGATCTGGTAGTGCACCACAGGATTTCGGGGCTCCGCGTTCAGTGCCATCCGAAAATACTTCTTTTCCTGGACAACGTCTCCCTGAAGTCCATTATACATCGCGAGAATCATGGCGGCGTCGCTGATGATAGTTGGATCTTTTACATCGAAGCTGAGTGCCTGGGAAGCCGGTCTGCTGGCATCTTCAAATTTGCCGGCCCAGGACAGTACCTTGGCAAGATTGGTCAGTGCGCGCGCACGAAGTCGAGGATCCAAACGACCTTCGATCCGTGAAGCTATGGCAGCGATCGTTTGCTGGTCCAAAGCAGGCCCGGTCTGCACGACCCCACGTTCCTTCAACGCTTCTACCAGCCTGACTGCCAGCATTCGGTTGGCTTCGATGGTAGGGTGGACATGGTCCAGAAAGTATTCTTCGCCCAGAATGTTGTGACCTTTTTCAGCCAACTGGCGCTGCTCTAAGAGCTTGATGAAGTCGATCGTCGGGCTACCTGTTGATCGCGTTACCTCATCAAGCTTCTCGCGCATCGACGACAGGGCTCGTAAGGGACATACGTCTTCGTCCCGGGCACGTGTGAATTCAACCTTTGCTTCCTCGTATCTGCCAAGCGCGAAAAGAACTTTTCCTCTGCGGTAATGCAATTCTGCATACCGCGGATCGATTTTTATCGCCTCATTTAGAATCTCGTCCGCCTCTGACCATCTGGCTTCTTTCATTAGCTCCAGCGCATGCGCCAGTAAATTTTCAACGCGTAGTTGGTCTGCCTGGCTTATGCCATCGGTGTGCTGACTTTTAAAAGGAGAGCTGTCTTTCAGGTTTGAAGCCGGAACGATAAAGATGATATCCGCTCCTGCTGATTTTGCGACGCTAACCATTCGCTCGAGGCTTGACTGATAGTGCAGCAGGATCTGATCCCGTAAGCTATCGTCTCGTTCATATATGTCGGGTCCGAACCTTCGGAGCAAAGTGTCCACTTTCCCCGGCAGGACGGCTTGCCTTTCCTGTTTCCCCGAGGATATCACCCCCATGCGGTTCAGCAACAGGCTCATCGCTGTCCAGGTTCGCGTATGGGCAAGCAACGCCGCTATCGATTTAACCACAGACGGAGTGCTTCGCAGTGCTCCGTAACTCCTTTCTTCGAGAAACTCGTTATGCCCTGAGTAAACGATAAAGAGATCTGGTTCATAATGTGCCAGCTCCTTCATCAGGCGCACGACGCGGTAGCTGGCATAGCTGATTCCTCCGGCGTTTATGACCTCCCAGTGGCGTCGGTTGTCGACAACGGGCAATAGTTCCCTTAACCAGCCGGAAAAGGAGGTTATATCGTCGTAAGGACGTCCATAGGTGGTCGATCCACCTACACAGAAAATGCGGTAGGTTCCCGGCGGCTTCTGCCGGGGGAATTGCTGGGGATTGAAGAGATTCTTGTTCGAAGCTGTAGCCAGGATCTGTTTGCCGTCCAAATCTGTCCCTAAGCGGTATAGCGGCAGGTTTGAACTAAAACCGACGAAAGGGTCCTCTTGCTGTACCTTGGGTTGCACACCGAAAAGGGCCAGAACCAATTCAAGTATGCCGAAGAACAGAACAATAGCCGCAATCGAGAAGATAACCTTTTTCCACGTAGAAAGTTCTCGAGATTCAAGCAATTCATTCATATTTGTACGTTATAGTCTTCAGGCTATTTCAATTGCTGATTCGAAAGCCGCCATGAGCTTCTTATACATCTTCATCTGGACGACTAAGATAAAGGACATGGAGTTGCTTTTTCGAAGCGGACAAAACGAAAACGGTGAGTTGGATATTGGCTTTAGCTGGAGCCCGACATATAGAGGCTTCTATTAAACGGAAACAATAATCCTTCAGATAACGAAAACTGGCTTTCTTGTCAATATTGATTTTTTGATTGTTTTTCTCCATCACTCCAATTAACATTTTAAGGCTTTCTTGCCTCTATTATCGCCGATGCCACATAATTTTCTATGTTCTGTCCCGGAAACCACTGACTGATGCTTTCACGGCTTTCATCCCTGGGCTGGATGTTGATATCCTTGAAGCCGGCTTCCTGAAGCGCTTTTTCGATAACGTCTATTGTCTCGGTTCCCCCGACACATACGGATATCATGGATAAATCGTTTTTAATTTCAGCGGGCAGTGCCTGAAGTGCCACCACATCTAAAATCGCCAGGCGGCCGCCGGGTTTCAGCACACGCCAGGCTTCTCGAAACACATCAATTTTTTCCGGCGAAAGGTTGATGACGCAATTTGAGATAATCACATCCACGCTGGCATCGGCCACGGGGAGGTGCTCAATCTCACCCAGACGGAACTCAACATTTTTAGCGTCCAGCTTCTCGGCATTTTGGCGCGCTTTGCAGACCATATCGGCGGTCATGTCCACACCGAGGACCCGGCCGGATTCGCCCACCGATTCGGCAGCTAAAAAGCAATCGAATCCGCCGCCGCTTCCCAGATCCAAAACGGTCTCACCCGGCTTTAAGGAAGCAATCGCCTGGGGATTTCCGCAGCCCAGCCCCATGTTTGCACCTTCCGGCGCACTGTCGATCTGCTCTTTGGTGTAACCAAATGCCCGGGACATTTTTTCAATGGGGCCCAGCGAGGTGCCGC
>JARRLM010000487.1:0-2778 GCA_037386985.1 Acidobacteriota bacterium
TGGTTTTGAGCTAAAAAGGAATTCCATGATATTAACTCGCAATGAAACTGCAGATGCTATGAAAGTATACCGGAATACATTAATTCAAAAACCTTAAATTCTTGGAATCACCTGAAATCCACAAAAACGCAAAAAAACCAGTACCGGGTACTGCAGGGGGGATTTCGATTTTGAAAGATTCAGTACTCATGTCCCTGAAAAGGGATCATCCGCAGGCGGCACATAACTCTCTTCAAGAAATTGAACAGAAACAGGTTCTAACCTATTCCCTTATGGTTTGTGCTGAATTGGCGTGAGGTAGAAATCGCCGAAGCAGTGAATGGTCTTATAGGGGAAAGGTTTCTATGCCACTTATTCTTATACGTTCATTTTCCAAAAGCAATCTCTCAAAAAGTCACTTTCTTTAATCTTCGAACTATTTTCTTTTTTTACACAACCGTGACATCTGTTCACAACGGGCTGGATAGTTTTATGCTATGGTGGACCCTGGTAACTCCATGAGAAATCCTGACCATCGTCCATTGCATTTCGCCTGGCAACTGGTTCTGATTGCCGCCCCCGGTACTTCTTCTGGCCGGCATTGCACTCTACTCATTGCGCCAGGACCGGACTGCCGTCGAGCAGGAAGCCCGCGATCGCGCACAAACCCTGGTTCCCGTACTGGGCAGCCAATGGCAGGAGTCCGTACGCAAGGACGTCGAGACATACTTGAGCGACTATTACCTGGCATACTAGGTGCCGGCGGCGCTTGCCTGGTCTGAAGCGAACGGGCTCTCAGAATTGGAGCACACCACTGCAGCCGAACGGCTTGTAGAGCAGGCACGGATGAAATCCCTTCTCCGTTCCGTTCCACAAATCCAATGTCGAGTTTCCAATAACCGTATGGAAACACCCGTCGAACACCCACCGTTACCGGTTCCTCCGGATTGGGTTCAGACGCTCTCTTCCGAGCAAACGGATCTGATAGGAAATTTGGAAACAGCTCTGCTCCGTCAAAGAAATCCAACGGTTGCCGGACAGGCTCTGTCCAAGATGAAAGCCGCCGACATTCCAAAGCCTGCATTGGCCAATGCGGAATTCGGGATTCTGATGTTGGAAGCGGCTCAAAGCTCTGCAGCAGAGACGTCGGTGAAATTGATTGATTTTGCGCGTACGTATCCGGAGTCCAGTTCGTCGTCCGGGACACCATTGGCCGACCTGGCGCTGATACAGGCACTGAGGTCAAATTCCATTGAAGCGTCCAGAGAATCATTGAGAAAGGAAGTGTTTCGACGCGTCATACAACGCCCTTCTTTTCTCACATCTGAAATTATTGCTGCTTCAAAGCCGCTTGGACCGGAAATTGTACAAGCACTCGAAATAATCTGGCAGGCCCAGGAAAAAGCACGCACGGCGCTGAATATTGCCATGAAAGTGCCTCCGGATGCATCACTCGAAACCGCCGAAATATGGGTGCAGAACCATGATCAACACATTTTTATTCAGCGCCATACACAGGATGGCAACGATAAATACTCTGCCACCCTCATCCCGGGGAAGTCCTGGAAGGGGCGGCTCTCAATGCATGGGAAACAACCCGCGATCAGATTCCTTCCTATATATCACCGGAGGTGGCAATTGGAGGTAGAAGCTGGTTGGTGGTTCCGGACGGATCGTCCGAATCCATTCAGGAAGTTCCCGTACTGGCGTCATGGGAGGGTAAATTTCACGCATCTTTCGATCGAAATACCGCACTCGATATATCAAATGAAAGCATAAAGGACTTCATACCACCGGAGAGATTCTCGACGGCTTTTTTGCTCAATCTCAGGCTGATGCATCCTGATCTTCTGTATTCTTCGTACAAACGCAGGCTGTGGTATACGGCGGCGCTGATTATGGCGGCAGCAACTGCCGCCTGGATCGGGATCATAAACGCCTGGAAAGGATACCGGCGACAGTTGAAACTCGCTGAGATGACATCGAATTTCGTTTCGAGCGTTTCGCACGAACTCAGGACGCCTCTTGCATCCATGCGGCTGATGGCCGAAAGCCTGGATAGGGGCATGTCTGCGAATGAACAGAAGCGGAAAGAGTATTACGGACTTATCGTCCAGGAATGTCGTCGGCTTTCGAGCCTGGTGGAAAATGTGCTTGATTTCTCGCGTATTCGTCAGGGCCGCAAGCATTACGAATTTGAATCGATCGACTGTACGGCGCTGGTTCGGGAGACTGTGCGGATGATGGAACCAATGGCGAAAGAGCGCAACCTGACATTTTCTGTTCAAACCGGCGCCGAACTCGATCTCCAGCCGGAGTGGGATGGGCCGGCAGTGCAACAGGCTGTAATAAATCTCCTGGACAACGCCATGAAACATTCACCTGAAAGCAGCATCATTGAAGTTGAACTCAAAATGACCGGGGATCGGAAAATACAAATCGCAATCAGGGATCAGGGACCGGGAATCAGCGAGGAAGAGCAGAAACGCATCTTCGATGCGTTCTACCGGCTCGGATCGGAATTGAGGCGGGAAACCTGGGGAATCGGCATTGGCCTCGGCATCGTGAAACATGTGGCCGAAGCCCACGGCGGAAAGGTATTCCTGGAAAGCACGCCCGGTCAGGGGAGTCGATTTATATTGGAATTGCCATTGATACCGCCTGCAGCGAGGCAGCTATGAAAGCCAATCCCGGCGCGCGCATCCTCGTAGTTGAGGACGAACAGCCGATGCGCATTGTCCTGAACGATATTCTCGAGCAGGAAGGATTCCGTGTCTTGACGGCCGATGACGGCGAGAA
>JARRLM010000487.1:2821-3540 GCA_037386985.1 Acidobacteriota bacterium
CGTGCTGATGTTGACGGCCAAAGGACAGGTCGATGACAGGGTTCGCGGACTTGATTCAGGCGCGGACGATTACCTGGTCAAACCTTTCAGCACAGAGGAACTGCTGGCCCGGGTGCGTGCTCTTTTGCGTCGTACTCACGGTACGATCCGCAGGATGAAGAAAATTAGCATTGGAAGCGTCTGCATCGACCTGATCAAACAGACGGCACAACGCGGCCCTAAAATCCTGTACCTGACCGCAAAGGAATTCGCAATGCTTCGTCTGCTGGCCGATTCAGAAGGCAAACCCGTGACCCGCGACCATTTTCTGGATGTGGTCTGGGGATATACAGCTTTCCCAACGACGCGCACAGTGGATAACTACATTGCCAAACTCCGCGCCAAGCTCGAACCGGACCCGGAAAATCCGAAATGGATACTGACCGTTCACGGTGTCGGTTACCGTATGGATTTACAAAACCGTGACACTCGCTCGAACAGGGCAGGGCAAACTGAGAAAAGACATGGGATTATCAACCAGAAATCTTGATGGAGGGAACCATGAAAAAGAAATTAGCCCTATTGTTCCTGATATGTATGGCTGGGACGGCTGTTGCCCAGGATCAAATGGCCGACCTGCTGCGCAAGGCGATTGTCGAAGAGGAGGCCAACCAGGAACTCGACAAAGCTATCACAGCATACATTGCGATTTTAGAACAGTATGACAAGCAACGCGTTAC
>JARRLM010000488.1:0-3265 GCA_037386985.1 Acidobacteriota bacterium
TCGTCAATACAAACAACCGGTTCCCGTCTTTACTGAATTTTACAAAAACAAGTGGACGGTCAAACTTTAACTTCCTGAATTCAGCCATACTAGGCAAAGAATATATTGTAAGGACTCCGGGCTTATTCTCCGCCGCCAGCAGTGGTTTCGTCGGTGAAAGGCTTCCGTTGACTCCGAATATTTGACCGATCCGCTCTCCACTCGATATGGAGTATATCAACAGACGATTCTGATTGTCGAATAAAACCAAATGGTTGTCGGAAATTGCAGCCTGACGAAGGCGAAAAGATCCCCGTCCGGTTTCAATGTATACTTTATGAAGCACATTGCCTGTCGATGTCTGCAGGATTTGAACATAGTAGTCGCCTTCCCGTTCCTTCTTTGACCTGATCTTTTCTTTTAACTCGGGATCCTCCTTGCTTTCTTCTTTAACGAAATCAGACGAAGCGCCCCATATGAAAATTGCTCTGTCTTCTTCTCTGCTGAAACGTGTCCACGGAGTGCCTTTGCTGTAATCTCTATTCCAGATTTCCTTTCCGTTTAAGGAGTTCACGACGCGCAAGGAGCGCGTTTGAGACTACGCTAGGCCCTTTAGGATTGATGCGCACAATCATTCGTTCCGTTTCACCTGATTTTGGGAAAACCACAACAAGCGTGTTATCAGGTGCAAAATAAGCCTCCTGAAAGCTCCTAGACAGAAACGTACGCAATCCGGTGTCCAGATTCCAGATTGCACCACGGCTTTTTTCGGAAATTGCCAGCCAGTTCTGGTCGGCTGAAAGCGCTGCCGCCGTCGGCTGTGGCAGTGGGCTTTCTGGCAATTCGGCTTTTCCCAAAGCTTCCTTTTCGTCTGTAGGAGCTTCCTTCCCGTTTATCTGATAAAGGGATAACACGCCATCCTCACGTTCCGAAGCGAATGCCTTGTCATAGACATCAATCGCTTCCTGATCAATGCCCATCACAATTTCATTTTGGGTCAAATCCATGATACCTGCGGGGTATTTCTGAATTGGCTTTACAATCAGAAGATCTCCGTGTGTTACTGGCGATATGCTCGAATATCCGACTTGCACCTTGTACAGTACCTCGCCGGAGGGGAAATTGATAATTGCAGCATTCTCCTCATGAACGCCTTTGATCCCGACAAACCGGTTGTCGCTCATGAATCCGAAAGACTGTCCGAGCCGGTCCTTGATGGAATCCGGAAGTTTGACGGTGTTGTTTTCGACAAAATCGTAGGCGACATGCTTGTCTCCTGCAAAACCTGCTCCTATAAAATACCTTCCGTCTGGACTGAACTCTATTCGGCAGAAGGAACTGCTCAAGAGAGAATCCAACTGGCCCAGAAGTTGAGACAATACCCAGTTTGAGAAATCTTTCTGTAAAATCTTTGTCCCATCCAAAACATTGAACAGTATCAACCTGGCATCTGCTTCTAGGCAGGCTAGATGCTTGGCATCCGGAGAAATTTTGGCAACCAGACAGTCATGCATAATCGCTATTTCCTGCACGCTGGTCCTTTGCTGCTCCGCGATGTTCCATTTTTCAACACGCAGACTGTTTGTGCTGAAAACTATTGATTCGGAATCAGGTGTAAACTGTGCGGGATTTGCATTCTGAGCGTCTATCCTGAATAGGACCTTGAAGGGCTCATGTGAAAGGACGAAGATACTTGATGAATCCTGAGCAAGGAGATATTTACCATTCCCGCTAAAACGCATATTCGTGACATTGCCTCTCAGCCTCGGGTGTAGTGGCTGTTTTCGCTCGGCCTCAGGAAGTGATTCCCTGTGCCCAATTCCCGAGTAAGCCATCACGGCAGTTTTCCAATCTTCGAACTGCTCCCTAGTCGTTGAAGGTTTCTTTCCTTCACAGGCGGCCGGCAATTGCTCTGCAACGCGCTGCATTTCACGCAGTCGTTTCTGTTCCGGCTTTGTAGTGCCGAAAAAGTCACTCCAAAAACCACCGGTTTTACCTTCTACCTCCTGTACACGGTCCCAAAGCTGTATATAGGCTTCCGGCAAATATCCGGCTTTTTTCGTAAGGTATACAGAAATACGATCGGCTGAGACCTGCTCCTCTTCTTCAGCATGGGAGACGGCTTTCAGAGCTTTGGGATTTCGAGCCATGTTGTCCAACAGCTGATTATATTGATCGAATACATCCTTTCGGTCCACCGCCGGGTCTGAATTCAGAACCTTCCGCACCAAACGAGTGAGACTTATTGCAGGGTGCCTGGCGATTAGATGTCCAATCTCGTGAGCAAGCACTCCGACAAGCTCATCCTCACTTTGGCATGCGGCAACTAATTTCCGGGTAACATAAACCTTCCCCCCGGGCAGGCTGAAGGCATTCAATTGTGGATATTCCACGAGAAAGAATTGAAATTGGAGTTCTGATGACGGAGCCTGATCCAGCAGCCTTTGTCCTATCCTGCGGATATTATCGGTTATATCATCTTCAATAACCAGAAACTGGTATTGAAGCTGTTCCGCAAACACATCTCCAAAATAGTTTTCCTGCTTTTCGTTCATTAAACCGGGTACGTTCGTCGACAACAGGTGGGAAGGCAAAGGGCACTCATCCTGGGGATAAATAGGACTGATAGTAATGCAGGTCAGCAAAACAAAAAGGTAAGAGATTCTCAACATCGCATCCCCCCCAGTAATAATATTTTCAATATTGATGAATACTCTGTTGCCAACAATCTAACACACCCGACGGGAGGTCGATGGGAAAAATTAGCGCATCTTTGTTAAATCCCGGTCCATATCCAACTCTAGCTTTGAATACTAATAAGATGCTTATGATATTTGGGTTGAATTTCCTTTTATACCGCTATAAAGCGATTTGTGGTTGAATGTGCAGTCCTACTGCCCGAGCAGCGCCGTTGCCCAGTACGGGAAGATTTGGCTCTTAATCCCAGACTTGAGACGGGAAATATACTAAATTGTGATTATTAGCAGATTTTGTAAGCCTATTATTTTACTGAACTTTATTCTAAGTTGTGCGCGGTGGATGTCCGCATAAACTCACTCTATCCAGCTCAAGCCATCTGGAGTCAAAATAGAGGGAAAATACATGGAGGTTAATAGAGCTGGACTGAGGTCCTGGGGGCGGAGCGGCTCACGGGGTTGAACTCGATCGATTGACTCATCGGTGCCACATTACCTGGATGAAAGGAGAGAGTTATTGATTGAAGGATGCTAAAAGACGACGCAAAAACGGCCGGAAGGTAGCGGACCGAACAGGCTCTGCCCTGGAA
>JARRLM010000488.1:3348-4445 GCA_037386985.1 Acidobacteriota bacterium
TGTATTCGAGCACGGTGGCTCCCTTGCCCATGAGATTCAGTGTCAAAAACTTGCCGTCGCGCGACAGGTAGGGTTTCCCCAATCCTCCAGTCAGGCTTTCCTTTTTCCAGGTCTTGCCGCCATCCGCTGTGCGCAAGGCAACCATATTGGTCTCGCCGGAAAGACCCAGGACGACCAGCCCGTTGTTTGCATCGAAGAAACGTACCGCAGCCTGCGGAGTCGCGTTGACAAAAGGGCCGCTGGCGTAGTCCAGAATTTTCGGATTGTCAAGCCCTAACGATTGGGATGTCCAGGTTTCGCCTCCATCTTTAGTGATGTGCAGGTTGCCATTTATATCGACCAAATACCCGTCCTTCGGGGTTCGGAGTGCAGTTGCGGCAACCCCGGTAACGCCCTTGGGCAGGGTCAGTTCTTCCCAAATCGTACCGCCATCCGCCGTCTTCTTGAATTTGTCTGCAGTGCCGATCCATCCCGTCTTAGTGTCTGCAAAGGCCACTATACAGCCCGAACTGCCGGCGCTTTCTTTGGTGGGTATCCACGTTTTGCCGCCGTCTGTGCTCAAGGCGGAGCTTCTTATGCTGCATTGCCAGATCGTGTTGACATCAACGATGTCAAAAGTGTAGCATCAGCTGCCGCTGCTGGCAGCTTGAGCCCAGGTTTTACCGCCATCTGTGGAGACGGAAGCCTTGCCGGCATCTCCCGCCCCTCCCGTGACGCCAAAGTTCTCGTTGTGAAAGGCCGTTGCTCTCAACTTATCTCCGAAGTTCGATTGGGGTATGATTATCTCCCACTTTGACTGGGCAGATGCCAGCATACACCCAACGACCAGAGTCGACACCAATACGCCTGACAAAATGGTCAATCTGGTATATTTCATCTCTTTTTCTCTCCTAAAATATTGAACTTGATACTCCTCGTACTCCACTCTCAGAAAGGATAAAAAAATAGCTATTGTCTTGCTTCATCCTTCCAAGATTAAGAAAAAGATCGCTTGCCTGTTGCCTATCTAATATAGCAAATGACCGATCCTGATGTCATTATCTGAAAAATTGGCAGAGCGAGCACCTGTGAGAAATGCGAGCGTGTACACGTTTCAG
>JARRLM010000489.1:0-4351 GCA_037386985.1 Acidobacteriota bacterium
CCTCCTTAATAGATTCTATGTTTTATATATTTGAGGGATCTCAAAGAAGAGTTTGTGGTCAAATATTTTCTTGAGATAGCTTATAATCTTCGTTTCATCTTTGTGCTAAACGCCGGCGAAGCGCCAAAATTTCAATATGGTGCTCCTGCTCCTTTTGGCGCAACCGCTGTTCCATTTCATCGAGACGCCGCTGCATCTCCTGGATCTGGTTCCGATACCGCAGCACCAAATCCACAGCCTCCAGATCCAGTCCCATATCATCGTGCAGGTGCCGCACCAGTTTCGGTTTGCACACATCCGCAAAGCATAATCCCTTCTTGACAAAATCTCATAGCAACGTCTCCGACGGTCTCCAATCGAATTATCAACGAAATCAGCGGGGTGTCCCGGGTTACTTACGACGTTTCTATCAAGCCGCCGGCGACGATTGAGTGGGAATGATTCCAGTATTTGAACTTTGTGCAGCAAGCGGCAAGACCGCGCTGCAGATACACCGCTATTGTCGCCATTGGGCATACCAAAAAAATTCGGCATGCAGGCACAACCCGCAAGCAGCGCCGCCGAACGGCCGCGTGACTCGCTGGAAGGTCTCAAGCCCCGGGAGTTTGGCTCAATACTCCCGGGGCCGGAAAACTTTAATTTACGGTGCCGGGTGTCACTTTCGGTGCAATTCTGGATTCAGGTTCCAGGCCGTAAATTCTGGGTCTGACCAGGTTAAACTGGCGGGGGATTTGATCATCAAGCAGTGATAGGAACTGAGCAAACTTGTCTTTCTTAGTTGTTTTGATCAAACCTTTGCTTATTGCCTGCTCGAGCGACATTTGCTTGCTTAATACACTAAATAATCCCAGGTTATCTGTTGTAACAGTCCCAAATGAACCTTCCGGTTCGTAATCATTGAGAGAGTTAAGTACACCATTCTCTACCTCAACACCAATTTTTTGCCCATTCAGATCGAAGACAAAGGCAATCCGGCCGACTTTATCTGACCTCTCCGGAACGATGCGCGTTGCAAATACATCCATGACTAAGTCGGGAGGTACTGCCCCCAACACATCTTTTCCAGCGGTTTGGACGGGTTGTGGCAACAGCTTTTTGCCCGAGCGCAGTTCAAGTGCGGCGGTTAAATACCAGTTGCGAGCCAATGAGCTTTCCTCTTGATAGCCCATTTGCTCGTAGCAATCGGCCAGCAGAAAATTAGCTTTTTCATTGTCACCGGTATAGGCAACGATTTTATCGAGCAACTCCGCCGCGAAAGCATAATCTCCCTTTTCATAGTAGCCCAGCGCCTTCTCAATGATCGTATCGGCGCCAAATGCTTCTATATAGCGTTTTCCTGAATCGGCATCCGTATGCTTTCCCAGTGAAATCGGATTGGCATCAAACCAGCCCAGGTTGAAGACATAAGTGGCGATGATATTGTTGTCATAATTTCCGTAGTAGTCCCGATTTTCCCATTTGTCCAGGATGTTGTCGGAAATATCCATATTCTTGACGATATCGTGCGGGCGGTAACCGTAGTTGGCAAGACGTGTTGTCTGGTCGGCGATTGACTTATAGAGATCTCGCTGGGATTTTATATAAGACATGACGCGTTGATTCCCCCATGCGGGCCAGGTATGCGGGCCGAATATGACTTCGGTGTCAGCCCACTTAACAGATACCTCATGCAGAAATTTTCCCCACACCGCTGCATCGCGAATTTTCGCGCCCCGCATACTGTAGACATTGTGTTGTAATTTATTCACGTCCTCAGCCAGCGAGGCTACTTTCCATTCTGGAATGCGAATGAACATTTCCACTGGCGCTTCCGTTCCCGGAGCCATGAAAAATTCAAAATTGATACCATCAATATTGATCACCTTACCGGTTTCCCCGACTTCAGTAACATGCGTCGGGAAGCTGTTGTCTTTGGATACGACCATAGGTCCAAGCGCTCCGGTCAGGAAGCCTTTTTCATCTTTCGAGAGAAGAAATCCATATTGGTAAACGGCTCGGCGGCCCATGATGTTGCCGTAAATTACGTTCTCAGCAATTGCGGCCTCCGTGAAACCCTTAGGTACATAAACGGGAATTTTTTGAGACGCAATGTCTTCCGCTGATACCAGTCCTATATCAATGAGCCCTTTGTAGCCGCCGTAATGATCAAGGTGAGAGTGCGAGATAATCACGGCTTTGACAGGCCTGTCACCTCGATGTTTTTTGTAAAGCTCCCAGGATTGCTTTAAGGACAGCGGGGAATATTCAATATCCCAGAATACTACGCCATTTTTCGTTTCAATAATGGTCAGGTTTGACAAGTCGTTGCCGCGCACCTGATACACTCTGTCTTTGGCTACTTCATACAAACCGCCACGGTTCACATAGCCGGCATGCCTCCAAAGGCTGGGGTTGGCTTCTGGTGGAGCTTTTTTGTCCTGCATGAACTGCATCTCGGTGATACCGGTATAAGGAGGGATATCGCCACCATTCGGTAATGGTGCGATAAAGCCTCGATCGGCTTCCTCAATCAGTGTTTTATCAGAAAAGTCCAGCTTGTTATAAACAGCGGCATTGGCTTCCTTGGTATATTTGGTGGCGTCTTTCTGTTTAGGATTGAAATCGTATGCATAGGCTGTTGTGCTTGCCACTAAAGCCATAAAGAGCCACACCAGTGTGCGTTTCAGTTTCATTGTTTTTTTCGATCGTGTCTTCATGATTGACTCCTCTTTTTCCTTGCTATGGGGTTTTTGCCTTCAGACCTCCAAATCCGAAGATCGGGAAAAATCATTTGAAGATCGGCGATTTTATCAGCGAAGGCAGCACCGGGGTGACCGTAAAGCGGATGTTCCACTCCTGGCCGAAATCATCCGGATGGATCGCGGCATACTGCCCCTCCAAAATGAACTTGATCGGCAGGCCGCCGATCTTGAAAAGCTTCCCGACGCCAAGGCCTACGGGCAGTGTCAGCTTGTTATCGTCATCGGCTTTCCAGTCGATTAGGATGTTTGGCGCTGTACCCACCTGCCACTGACCGGGGAAAAGCCTCCAAATGAAATATTGGATATTGGTCTGGCTGGTGGATTTGCGGTCGTCGTTTCCCGCAAAGGACCACCAATGCTGCGGGAACGCCCCGAAGATCCATTTTTTCCCCATGTGAAGACCCACAGCCGCCGGACCGGCCTGCCACTTTTCCTGCCCCAGCTCGTCTTTTGAAGCTGTAGGAAAGATAAAGCTCGGCCCGACGCCCCAGAGAAAACCGCCCGCGGTTTTCGCAGGCGACAACAAGGATACCAACCCGATGTCACCTAAGCCGTCGACTTCGTCAAATCCATCGGATTCAAGCACCGGGCGGTCGGCGAAGATCGGAAACACCGGTCGATTGATCAGGTTCCAATCCCGGGTCAGGGGCAGAGGTAAAACGGGCTGAAAGTTCAAGTTGTAAAACCACTTGTCGTCACCCTCATCCCATCCCGGAGCGTCCTTGGAGCCGCTTTTCAACTGCGTGTAGTTGTTCTGAAATACCATGCTCCAGACGCTCGATACCGGATTGTTGAGCTGTCGGTTTAGTTCCTCGGCCGACATCGCACCCTTTGCCTCGGCTGCGGGAGCTGCAGACGGCTGGGCGTCAGCCGATAAGACCTCGCCTACGTTTATAAAAAAGATGAACAACAATCCTACAAAAAGGCACTGAGTGAAAAAAATAGGGAAACCTGTTTTCATTACTATACTCCTCGAAACCGCCCGGCATACCGGGTGTCTCCTTCCAGACGATGACGGAAGCGGGGCCAAGCCTAAAACCGGACCGCGGCCGGCTCCTTCCGCTGGTTGACTTCCTAAGGGGTAACGATATTGAACCAAAAGTCGAATTTATCCAGCAGGGCGACGAGTTCGGACTGTGATTCCTTATTAAATCTCCTCCTGTTAAAGAACCTACAAAGATTTTTCAAATCTAACCATTATCAAATTTCTTCGCGTTTTCATCGTTTCATTTTTTTCTTTAACGAAAATACGACTGCCGCGATTCTGAAAGGCTTGGCAGGCAAACCGGACCGGGCCACTACTCGCCGGCCCGATTGGCCATCGCCTTCTCGATCTTGTCCTTGACGACCGAGAGGTTAAAGCTCGCACCCGGCTGCATGGGCGGAAACTCGAGCGCTGTCTGCGCCAGTTTCCCGACCTCCTGCTGGACGAAGACAAACCGCCAAAACTCGAATGCCCACCAGTCTGCGGCGAACAGGGATTCTCCGAGGTTCATCTTCTCGAACGGGTCAAGACGCAGATTGTAGATCCCCGGCCAGTCCAGTTTGACTTTCGGACCGAACCACCCATCGGGTTGATCGATGAAGACGTACTTGTAATCGCCGACCCG
>JARRLM010000490.1:0-2760 GCA_037386985.1 Acidobacteriota bacterium
CCCTCGTTTTTGCACAGATAGATTCCCAAATAAATTGCGTCCACCAATGCGGTATCTCCACCCGGTTGCTGCAGGGCAACCATATTTTCCAGTTCCGTAATTTTTTCGGAAAAGGATTGAACCAGCTGGACCTTCTCGTTGAACGTAATCAGGAAATATTCATCGTCAGGATGGAGTCGGTCTTTTTCAACAATCTGTTCAAACCATCCTTTGGCGCTATTAAGGGAATAACGCATACTGTAGCTGACATCCATGACAAACCCGATACTGACCGGCCCCGATTCCTGGCTGAAGGTCGAGATAGTTTGTAGAACATTGTCTTCGTAGACGCGGAAGTCTGTCGCTTTAAGTCCTGTAACAAACCGATTCGAGGAATCTGTAACAGCGACCTTTAAAAATATCGTATCGACACGGACTTTGAAAACCGGGGTTGAGGATGTTTCATCCTGGCCAACGATGCAGGATACAAAACACAGAAGGACGGTTGAAATCAGCCAAAAACGAGTTGGGTTTCTCGTGATCGCCCTCATACCTCACCCGTGCCGCAGTCATAAGTTGGATAATGTCTGTTTTCAGAAAAGTTAAATAAACTATGGAATTAAGTCAAGAGTGGTCTTGCGGGTGCCGTTCTAAGAATACCCATCGGTATCGGAATTTCAGGAACGAAACAGCAGCAGCAATCCTATCGCAATCAACACCACGCTTGCGATACGCCTGAACTTCTCCTCGGCAAGCTGGATGTGGATGCAGCTCCCAATGAATGCTCCCACGATTACGGCCGGAGCCACGGCAAGGGCCGACCACAGGCGCAGTTTCGTGATAAGACCGCTGATGATGTATGACGGCACGCGCACAAGGGCAATGAGCAGGAAAATGGCCATGAGGCTCCCCCGGAAGACAGCCTTGTCCACACCCGACAGCTGGTAGTAGATGATGACAGGAGGCCCTCCCACCCCGAAGAGCCCCCCAAGGATGCCGGAAACCAGCCCGGTTGGCGGAGCGCTCCATCCCTTCCACCGAACTCTGAAATGAAGGGGTATGCATAAGAATGATATGCCCGCGAAAACCAGCAAACATCCCAGGACGGTCAAGACTATCGTCGGTTTGCCCATACTGAGAATCCATGTCCCCAGCGGCACACCGAAAACCACACCCAGGCAGATCAAAAGTACTGTGGCCCACTGGATTTTTGCCCAGGACCGTCGAATCACGAGAATCTCTATAGGCAGGTTGATCAGAAGGAGAATAACCGCAATGTCCCTGACTTCCGGATGGATGGCGGCGCTGAGACCGACCGCGACAAGTCCTGCGCCGAAGCCGAAACTGACATATACGATTTCCGCCACGACCAGCACAAGGCAAATGCCGAGGAACTCGGGCCAGGAAGAAAAAACTGTTAGGGAATCAATCATTTACTTACGCGACATAGTCGGGTCCGATGATTCCGCCTGAGATGACCACCTTCATAGCTTCCTCGATGGTCCAGCCGGGATCCCGCGTCTGGGTCTGCCGGACCAGCACCATTGTACCGGATGTAGGGAGTGGCGGAGTTGGAATATACACTTTCAGCAATGTCTCATTGTCCTGGCTCTTGTCGACAATCGTTCCGGTAACAAAACCTACGGTCCACATGCCCGGTTTAAGATATTCCACCAGCACCGCCCGCTTGAAAACCTGTTTTTCAGGCAGCGAGAGCGTTGTAGAAAGCTGCTTGCCAACCTGGTAGGTTGTATTGATGAGCGGTATCCGACGTACTATATACTCCAGCAGAGAAAAAAGCTTACGGCCGGTGATGTTGCTTGCAATGAATCCCAACAGGTAGAGAATCAAAAACACCAGTATGATCCCCAGCCCCGGTATGCTGGCGCCGAAAAAACGCTCTATAACGCCCGTCACACGCTGGTCGATCCCCACATAAAGCAGGTGAAGGACAAAAATGCACAGGGCCGGCGGGATAATGGCGAGCAATCCGCGAAAAACATACTTTTTGAAATGGTTAAAAATGGGCCTGATTCTTTTTGACATAGGTTTCGTACTCAAAAAGATACAATGCAATGCCCGGATTTGCACGAATAATTCTATTTCCGGTTCCAAATTCCGGGATTATCAGCCACAAGTCAAATTCCAATACTTTACGCATTCACACCTTGCTCCCGAACAGAAAAAAGGAACGGCAAACGCACTCGGCCTGAACCTGCCGCCAATTCCCCGCTCAGAACTGCCGTACCGTCCGATATTTAGGACAATTGCAAATTTTGTAAATGAAATGAATATATTGACAGCGACATGGGGCTAATCGCCGGAAGGGAGCTTTACCGATAGCCGAAGAAAATGGCAATTATCACCCGGACTCAGACCCAAACAGGCTGGACGGCCACTGCCAACAAGATGGAAGACGAGGCATTCCGCTGATGAAAATCGACTACACGATATCCGCCCCGCTGAGGTCCAATGGCCGGACATGGACTCCACCTATCTGGTTCAGCCATTCACCCGGCTTCACTCTCGATTCCATCTCAAAACCAGATCGTGTTTGTTGGCTGCAACCGCCCGGAAACCAGCGACCCTTTGGTCGTCCCAACAGGGAAAAAGGACACCAGGGGGATCCCCACGGTTGAGTTCTTCGACGGCCCCCACAATCCGCCGACTTTCTTCGGCCCGACCAAAGTACTTGATGCACAATGAGCATTACGGAGGGTCCGATGCCCGGTGGGCCGGATCCAGTCGAATTGCTTTCCCAATAGGAGGAGCAACACTCAG
>JARRLM010000491.1:0-2759 GCA_037386985.1 Acidobacteriota bacterium
TTTCGGAATGATAATAATCCCGTCCCGTATGTAGTAATTGTTCCCGTCTTTTTCCTGCAGGTTGTGCGCATTGATAATGGAAACATTGTCGCCAATCCTGACATCTTTATCCACAATGGCATTGATAATCGTGCAGTGATTTCCGATTCCAATATTTGAGATTTTCTTCTCCTTGTTTTCCTTTATCTGCTCGAAGGTCTCAAACCGATCCGCACCCATGATAATGGAATGTTTCACCGTTGTTCCGCCCCCGATGCGGCTCCGAACCCCGATAATGGAATGCTTGATGTCGGCCCCGTTCAGGATGCAACCATCGGCGATTACGGATTGATGCACATCGCAGTTATTCAGCTTGGACCCGGGCAGGTTGCGGGGATGGGTGTACACGGGCATTTGGATATTATAAAAATTGAACTCGGGCAATGAGCTTGCAAGAGCCAGGTTCGCTTCATAAAAAGAACGTATCGTACCGACATCCTCCCAGTAGCCGTCGAAGGGAAAACCGAACACCCTGTGGGAGTCGATTGATTGAGGCAGAAGCTCCTTTCCGAAATCGACTGCTTCCGTTTCAGTCAGCAGATCAACCAGAAATTTCCTTTGAAATACATAAATCCCCATGTTGGCCATGTAAGGGCGTTCCGGATTTGCCGGTTTGTCACTCTGTATTCCGGCCAACTCTTCGGGTTCAGGTTTTTCTTTGAATGCCGTCACCCTGCCGTCCCGATTTGCCTTCAGGATGCCCAGATCCGTTGCACATTCAGTGGAAACCGGTTTTGCAGCAACAGTGATGTCCGCTTTTTTGTCTACATGGTACTGGATTACATTGCGCAAATCCATCTGATAGAGCTGATCACCGGAAAGAATCACGACGTATTTGGTATCTCCATAGGGAAGAAAATGTTTGATGCTTTTCCGTACGGCATCCGCCGTTCCCTGATACCAGTTCGAGTTTTCCGGTGTCTGTTCAGCGGCCAGAATATCTACGAATCCTCCGCTGAACATATCGAATTTGTAAGTATGGACAACATGTTTATTCAACGATGCTGAATTGAATTGAGTCAGAACGAATATCCTGTTGATACCCGAATTCAAGCAGTTGCTGATTGGAATATCGACGAGCCGGTACTTCCCTCCCAGCGGCACGGCCGGTTTGCTCCGGAACTTCGTGAGAGGAAACAGTCGTTGACCTCTCCCTCCCCCAAGAACGACTGCCAGAACATCCTTCATGTGGATCTCCAATTGTTCGATGAAACGGGTTTCATCATAGTTCTACCATTCAAACATCCGTATTTTTATCAAAGCCTTCCACTTCCTCGAAGAAGCAGGAGCGAGCCCCAGTATGGCAGGCAGGCCCTGTAGGGTGCACGCGAATAACCAGCGCATCTTCATCACAGTCCGTTGTAACACTGACCACCTTTTGTGTATTGCCGGAGGTTTCTCCTTTATGCCAGAGACGTTGGCGGCTTCTGCTGAAAAACACCGTTTCACCCAATTCGCGCATCTTAGCCATACTTTCACGACTGACGTACGCAACCGTGAGGACCTCTCCCGTCGTTGCATTCTGCACTACAGCAGGTATCAATCCGTTTTCTCCCCAACGAAGTTCTTCGATCTTCTTCATTGCTTCCCGTATCTCCTCTATAAAAGCCTCGAGTTTGAATAATGAGTGCATTCAGTCTGTTTCCGCCAGGTTGCGATGGTATGTATGAAACCATATTCAATGCGGACTGTTAAGTCAAACGCACGTGAATTCCACGCTCATGGAGAAACTTTTTTGTTTCTGCAATCGTATGATGTCCAAAATGAAAAATGGAAGCGGCCAAAGCCGCACTCGCTTTGCCATCAATAAATGCATCCGCAATGTGTTCGAGAGAGCCACATCCCCCTGAAGCGATAACGGGGATGTTCACTCTTTCAGCGATCGTGGCATTCAACACGTTGTCGTAACCCTGCTGTGTTCCATCACAATCCATCGATGTCAGCAGAATTTCCCCCGCTCCCGCTTTAGCCGCCTCAACGGCCCAGGCCACGGCTTCCCGGGACCGGGTCACTCTTCCGCCATGAGTCGTTACTTCCCAGCGCGGTGATTCAGGATCCCAGGGTTGCACTCTTCGTGCATCGATGGCAACCACAATGCACTGCGACCCAAAATACCTCGAGGCCTCGGCAACCAGTCCGGGATTTTCAACCGCAGACGTGTTCAAGGAAACCTTGTCGGCGCCGGCCCTGAGGATTGCCTGAATATCTTCGAGTGTGCGCAACCCGCCGCCAACGGTAAAGGGAATGAAGATTCTGTCCGCCACGGCACGAACCATGCGGGTCACAATATCCCTGCGGTCGGATGATGCGGTAATATCCAAAAACACCAATTCATCGGCACCTTCAGAATCATAGCGCGCTGCGGTTTCAACAGGATCTCCGGCATCGACAAGATTTACAAAATGGGTTCCCTTTACAACGCGCCCGTCGCGCACATCCAGGCAGGGGATGATTCTTTTTGCCAGCATAATCAGAATACCATCACAAAGAAGCCAGGAGCCAGGAGCCGGAAGTCAGAAGAACTTCCAATGTACTCAGAATCCGAAGCTCTCCAGCATTCATTGTTTCTCTCTTAGATACAGACATCTATCAAGTTAATTTTATGAATCCATGCAACATTTAACAACAAAAGTATAGATTAACCGTGTATGTCTCATGATTAGGACAAGGACGTCAGGACTACATCCTTACAAATTTTTCAGAAAAATCACCTATCCCAC
>JARRLM010000492.1:0-4361 GCA_037386985.1 Acidobacteriota bacterium
CGATCCAACCTCCGGAATGGTGCTGATTGACGGAACCGATATCCGCGAGTATCGCCAGGATTCCCTCAGGCGCCAGATCGCAGTAGTGACTCAGGAGACCTTTCTTTTCAACGACACAGTCCGCAACAATATAGCCTACGGCAACACGAACGCCTCTCAGGATCAGATTCTGGCAGCGGCGAAGACCGCCCTCGCCCATGAATTTATCATGCGCTTTGCTCTGCAATACGATACCCCGATCGGGGAGAAGGGACAGCGTTTATCCGGAGGTGAACGCCAGAGGATTTCGATTGCCCGTGCTCTGCTAAAAGACGCTCCGATTCTGATCCTGGACGAGGCAACATCCTCACTGGATTCAGAATCGGAGAAGCAGGTGCAACAAGCTCTGATGAACCTGATCCGCGACCGGACCACATTCGTGATCGCACACAGGATTTCCACAATACGAAACGCGGATACCATCATCGTCCTTGAAAATGGGAAAATCGTGGAATCCGGCAATCATGACCGGTTAATGGCACAGCGTGGGCGTTATTGCCGGTTCTTCCGTCTTCAGACCGAGGAGAATTCGGTCTTTGAACTGTGACATTTATTGTCCGACATATTTTTCTCCCTAATTTTGCTTCAATTTATAGGTACAAGTGAAACCTAAACAAAGGTTCGCCTTGACGTAAAGCTTTGATGGCGTTAAAGTAATACGATTTTAACCCGCCCCTTCTCCGATGTTTCACAGTGAGACGGGTTGACAACGGAGTGTGCTGCTTATGATTCTGAGCATGACTGGGTATGGAATAGGTTCCGCCCAGAAGGATGATGTGGCTGTCGCCGTTGAAATCAGAACCGTGAATCACCGGTTTTTGGATATGCACGTCCGACTTTCTCGTGAATATCTATCCCTCGAAGGGGAGATTCAGAATGCAGTGCGCAATGCCCTGGACCGCGGGCGTGTAGAGATCAATGTATCTGTTCAGCACACAGGACCGATTGTATTCCTGGTTCATGACAATCTGGTAAAGGGATATCTGGAAGCGGCAGAAAAGCTGAAGGAAGATTTCAACATCCAGGGTGAACTGGATACGAAGACTGTCTTAAACTTGCCTGGTATTTTACATAACCGGGAAAAGCTGCCGGAGGATGTCGCCGGTACTCTTTCGGAACTGGTGACCGCCTGCGTGCTGTCGGCGCTGGAGGATGTACTCCGTATGCGCAGGCAGGAGGGAGAATCCCTCCGGAAAGATATGACCCGGAACCTGACCAATATTCAAGAGTGCGTGGACCGGATCCAGTCGTTGAGTATCAATTCGGCTGCTGAAACTCTACAGAGGTTGCAGGACAGGCTCTCTCAGCTTCTTCCACAGGGCGGCGGGGGTGTCGATCCCCAGCGATTGGCCCAGGAGGCTGCATTGCTGGCAGACAAGGCCGATATTTCCGAAGAGATAACCCGGCTCAAGAGTCATATCGAGCAGTATCGCTCTTTAATGGACGCTGAAGAAAAAACTGGGAAAAAGTTGGATTTTCTGCTTCAGGAACTCCATCGCGAAACCAACACGATTCTTTCGAAATCGGGGAATCTGGAGATTGCACGCCATGCGATTGCAATCAAAACAGATATAGAAAAATTGCGGGAACAGGTTCAGAACGTTGAGTAATACGATCCGCCATGGCAATCTTATTATAGTGTCCGGTCCATCGGGAGCTGGAAAATCGGCATTGGTCTCAGGAGTGTTGCGATCGATGAATCATGTCCGATTTTCCGTTTCCTACACCACGCGGGCGCCCCGCGGAAAGGAACGGGACGGCAAAGAGTATTATTTTGTGGAAAGAGATGCATTCCAGTTACTGATCCGCGATGATGCATTGCTGGAGTGGGCGGAAGTTCACGAGAATTACTACGGAACTTCCAGGAAGTTTGTAGATGACCTGCTGGAGAAGGGAGAAGACGTCATACTGGATATCGATGTCCAGGGAGCGCAGACAATTCACAGGAAACGACCGGAAGCGATTTCAGTTTTTGTAATGCCCCCTTCCTTCAATGTATTGCGGGAGCGTCTCGAGCGCAGGCGTCTTGACGAAGGTCTGGTAATTAAACAACGCCTGAAAAGGGCGTGCAAAGAAATTCACTTTTATAAGAAATACGATTATCTGATTGTCAATGAAGATCTGGACGGTTCCATCCGTGAACTGGAAGCAATCATTTCCGGCAACCGATGCCGGACGGCTGCCAGGATGGATGCCGCAGTATCTATATTGGCGTCTTTTGGAGGAATGGATGCAGAAAATCCCTGAGAGTATAGGGTCGAAGTACCGTTTTATTATTGTTGCGGCCGAACGGGCCAAGCAGTTACAGAACAACGCTAAGCCCAAACTGGAAACGAAGTCGACCAAGCCTGCGTTTATAGCGATGAAGGAACTGGAGGGGGATCTGCTCAGTTTCGAAATAGAGACGCCGGTTGAACCGTCGGATCAACTCTAGGATATATTGTGAAGATAGCTCTGGGCGTTACGGGATGCATCGCTGCATATAAAGCCATCGAAGTCATGCGGGGACTGCAGAAGGCGGGTGTGTCTGTACAGGTGATTCTCACCCGATCGGCTGCGGAATTCGTAACCCCTCTGACATTTGAAGCCCTTTCATCCCAGAATGTAATTACCGAGATGTTCCCTCAGGGGCAGAACCGGGATATCCGGCATATCAGCCTTGCGCAGTCGATTCAGCTGCTTGCAGTTGTACCCGCTACAGCTAATATCCTCGGCTGTGTGCGCTAATGTTGAGGTGTTGAAGAAACGCGGGAACCATTTTATAAATCCGGAGCCCGGGACTCTTGCATGCGGTATGGAGGGGGAAGGGCGGCTGGCCGAGGTTGACAGTATTGTGGATCGAATACTCGATCTGCTGAATGCGGACAGATCCATGTCCGGACTTAAGGTGCTGGTTACAGCGGGGCCGACAATTGAAGATATCGATCCCGTTCGATTCCTTTCCAACCGCAGTTCGGGGAAAATGGGATATGCCGTCGCTGAAACAGCCGCCGGGCGTGGAGCGGAAGTGTATCTGGTATCCGGGCCAACGAACCTGAAGGCACCGCAGGGTGTACGATTCATCGAGGTTCGATCGGCAGCTCAGATGAAGGACGCCGTATTACAGCGGTTTCCCGCCATGGATATTGTCGTGAAAGCTGCCGCAGTCGCCGACCACAGTCCGGTGACGACAGCAACGGAGAAACTGAAGAAAAAGGATGAAGACGTGAACCTTCACCTGGTTCCGACAGACGATATCCTGGAATTGCTGGGAAGACAGAAGAAGGATCAAATCCTTGTCGGATTTGCTGCGGAGACGGAGCGTTTGCTCGAATCAGCCCGGGATAAGATAGCCAGGAAAAACCTGGATCTTTTGGTGGCGAATGATGTTTCTTCCGGTGTGTTCGGATCAGATACTTCAACCGTACACATACTGAGCCGTTCCGGGGAGCCTGAAATTCTTCATAAGCAAACAAAGCATGCCGTTGCGGGCCGGATTCTGGATATAGCAGTCGGCATACGGCAGTCTGCGGTCGGCAGTAAATGACGGGCAGTCTGTAGTGGGCAACGGTAAATGAAATACGGGCGCCCATTCCCATTATTTCCCGCAAATGATTATGAAATCAGGAACTGCGATAATTCTCGGACGTCCAAATTCCGGCAAATCCACTCTTCTCAATGCGCTCACGGGCCAGAAGATTTCCATCGTCTCGTCAAAACCACAGACCACTCGACATAGGATCCTTGGTATTGTGAACGAAGATCGTGGACAGGTTGCCTTTGTGGACACCCCTGGAATTCACAAGCCCGCATACAGAATGAATCAACGCATGCTGCGAACGGTGTATGATGAATTGAAGGGAGTGGACCTTGTACTTATGGTTGTGGATGCGTCCATCAGCTTCGGAAGCGGCGAGAACTTTGTCCTCGACACGGTGAAGAAAGCACATCTCCGGACTATTCTGCTGCTCAATAAGATAGACAGGATTGTCAAACAGAAGCTCTTGCCCATGATGCAGCATTACAGCAGCGCTTACGAGTTTCTGGAAATAATTCCCATTTCGGCTCTATCGGGAGAGAATTTGGGACTTTTGCTGGAAAGGATTTTCTATTATCTACCCGAGGGTGAACGGCTCTTCGAATCCGAATTGTTTACCGATCGGACCGAGCGGTTTTTAGCTGCGGAATTTATTCGTGAGAAGCTCCTGGAAAGAGTTCGTGAAGAGTTGCCCTATACCTGTGCAGTCTTAATACGAAGATTCGATGAAAGCGGGCGCGATAAAAAGAATCTGGTTGTGATTGAAGCGGAAATTTTAGTCGAGAAACGATCCCAGCAGGGAATC
>JARRLM010000493.1:0-5100 GCA_037386985.1 Acidobacteriota bacterium
TAAACATGAAATATACGTCCTCCGGAATAGGGTTGCGGCTCGGCGCGGGTTTGGATAAAGAATTGCTGTTGCGCTACATTTTCGACGCCATCCGGATCCGTCATTCTGAGCAGAACCTCATACTCCGTATCCGGCTGTAAATCCATGATGCTGCCGGCAAACATGTTCGGCACGATATAGTCATAGGCGCCGTAAGTGTTTATCATTTCTTCACGCTGCAGGCGCAGTAGCGGTAGGGCTTCCCGCCAATCCGCCTCTCCCCTCTTCCGGTAACGCACCGAAACACCGGCATTGCGATTGTCATCACCATCAATATGCCACTCAAAGCCAAGAGACATCAGTGTCGGAGGCTCGATAATGAATTCCCCTGAATATGCTTTGCTATCTTCCGCTCTTAACACAACGACCGACAAGAAAAGCTGAAGCGTTACGGTACAAAGCAATCGAAAAATTCTTTTTCTCATTTCGCTCTCGCTTTCCGGTTCATTGATTATCGACAGCCCTCTATCTACAATGTACTTTTAAGCCGGGATAGGGTTCTGCGATTCACAAGGGACTCCGGTCTGGCAAAAGCCGCAGCCGTATCCCCCTTTTAAGCCCAGTTCAGTGGCATACTGCATCGTTGTCATACACTGCCGCATGCATGCGTTCTTATCATGTGCGTTCTCCTTGCTGACAGCGTTGCCGGCGCATCGCTCGGCGCACATGCCGCAGATCCCTTTTGTATAAAACAGGCAATATGCGTGATGGTCTGTATAGGGACGGGGCGTAGCCGGCACCCTGATCCTGGCAACCACCGAACCGCAGCGTATGGCCTTCCCCTTGGCCGTAATCAATCCGTCACAAAGGCCGAAAGTCCCCAGGCCGGAAGCGTAAGCCGCGTGTCTCTCGGACCATGTGGATGCCATGCCGTAAGGTCCCCCTCTCTCCATTTTGAAATGCTGAGACAGGATTGGAACAACTGCCGGATGCCCGACTTGTGTAAGATTGTCTACCACATACTTTCTGAGTTCCTCGTTGAATTGTTCACCATAGAGGCGGGCTCGGATCCATTTTTCCGACGGCTCCTTGGTTCTCTTGCGGAGGTCCGCCTTAATAGCTTCGGTGTGGGGAAGAATCCAGGATATGACCGTTAATTCCTCCTCCTTGACAGATTGATCCGGGAAAGTCAGTTTAAAAATTTCCAGTGGAGTCCAGTGAAACGGTCCGACATGTGCTTTGTATTCCTGGAAAATAGGATCCTCTCCTCTGGAGAATCCTACCAGAGGTTCCTCCCATGCCTTTTCATTTTCATCATTTCTGATCGAATTCCGGGGCGAGTTGGCCGTATACTCTTTAATCCATGTCTCAATCCGCGCTGCTGGATTGCTTTCCAAAGCATCGTCAGCGACCGCTAATTTCGACAGGTGAGATCCGGCAATCCCAGCCAGACTTGCCGCAGCAGCGCTTCTCGCCGAGGTTTGTAGAAATTTCCTTCTATTCAATCGTATCATTACCCTGCCTCCTTAATCTAAATCTGCAGATTTTATCAGCCATCATTCCCAAATGGTCAGCTTAATGACAAACTGCTTCTCTGCAGGTATATGCTCGCAGAAGTCGAGGCTAAAAGATGATTATTCCGTTACAAACTTTCTGGCAATAAGCCAGTCATAAAGCCGGTCTGTCCAGGTCGCTACCGACTTATGAAGAATGTGAGTGCAACGCCGCCGTTTCCCATAGCCGGGTTTGAACTCAGGTACAATCCATCGTTCAACCACGCATATTTGCTGTCCACCCGGACCTCGAATGCCGGAGCCAGCAGTCCCATCGTACCGCCGTTACGCACAATGATCACTTCGCCCTCGTTCGTCTGCCAGAGATAGCGTGCGTCCCCCCACCGATTGGCTTTGTCCCAGGGTCACATTCTCGCGGATCAACTCATCGCCCCGCTTCTCCTCTGCCGAAGCCTTTCGGTAGTCCCACGGTTGATCCCGGACATCCTCCGGCTTTGTCACCCGGACCGAGTTTGTAGCATCCGGTGTTACGGCGACACTCGAGACATCGAAAACGCTTATCTTTATTGTCCCGGTCGCTGAATCCACCACGCGCCTACCAGCATACTTCCCCGTGTTGAGCCAGCTGTAATTGCCAGCGTTCGGCGCTTCGAAATCCGGTACCATCCTTACGTCGCCCCGATCCGCTGCCGTACCGGCGCTCCTCATATAAATGTACTTCCCGTCATCCGTCTGCAGCACGAATATCTCTTCAATTTCCATGCCGCCGTTCGAAAAACTCAACTGAAAGTCCAGTCCTCCCGGTATTACCGAACCCGTGATCTTTTGGCCCGATATCGTTCCCCCCTGAATCACAAATACGTCCCTCTGACCATAAGGTGTCCTGCCTACCTCGTATGTCTGGTCCAGCTTCAGGTTGGCCTCAAATACAGGCACGCCGCGTTCCGGCACCGAACACAACCACGCCATGTTCCGGAACAGGAATGCCCTCGGCCATCCCGCATTGCCATGACTTGTGCGGAATCAGAATCTTCCCTTCCCCCCCATACCCTGCCTTTGTCTGTGCTCTTCCATTCTGCTGCTGCATTTGGCAAGAAAATATAATGCCCGCACACACAAGCAATATGAGAGTTGGTGTCTTCCAATGTTCGCACTTCCTGTCATCCCCTCGCTATTACTCCGTAGATAAAGGATAAAATCTATTTTCCTGCAGGCCGCCGATGTAATCCAATAAACAGAGTCTGAGTGCCAGGAAATTACTTCGCAGTAGACATCCGATTATAAGCTTTATATGCAATTTTTATGCAATAGGCTGATACCCAGGTACATATACAATCTTCGATTGAACAGCGGCTTCTTTGGAGTGCGGTAGCTTGCTGCCGCCTCCCGCACATCCATCAGAATTGAAACAAAGGCGGCAGCAAGCTGCCGCACTCCAAAGATTTTCCGTCTTACGAAAACTGAGAAATTATTTCCTAGACCCGACACTAGGGTGCTGTGCATTCATAAGAATCCGCCTTGTCTGCCGATCCGCCCGTGTATTTTGGATATGTCGGATAGGAACACATCGGAAGGCTTCGGTCCCCCGCTGTCACGGTTACGGACATCGAGGGAGCCTCCTTATTCTCGACCCAATCCACCAGGAGGCTGAAACGGCTGAACGCATTGGGAATAGGAGCGGTCGGTATGGATTTCCCATCGCCGTCTACGGAATAGTTCGTCCCGCTTAAACCGTGGCCCGTCTGGGGGAGCACGAAAAAGCGGGCAAAGGAATCAGCCTTTTCCCGCCCCATTGTATCAATGACCGACTGGTAGTAGTCCAACTGCGCACCGGGGGACGCCAGCGTGTCATTAGTGCCGATGGCCACAATTATCTTCCCTCCCCGCCTGTAAAATGCATCCAGATTCGGATCGGTGGAATCGAGCGAGGCGGAGATCTCCCTCCTCCTTGCGTTGAATTTGCCTCCCTCTACATAATCGAGCGGGTTGGCATTCAGATCCTGCATCAGGAATCCGGTGACTCCCAGAACGCCGAGATGGCTGTGGATCCGTGCATTCTCTTCCGCGCCTTCCTGGCCGCGGAATCGAGTCCGCTCTATCAGCCCGCTGCCCGAAGGATCGGTATTCGGCACCCACATGCCGAAGGTTTTCACATCATTTGCCAGAGGAGTCGCAAACCTGTATCGACTGTAGACCAAATGGAGTGTGGAAATCTGACCTTCGGTCAGGCATGCATCGGCGCTCGTGTCTTCGGGATTCGGATCTATATTGTCCGGGCATCGCTTTTGCCTCCAGGGATCTCTATTCGGTTCACCCTGTGTAAGTTCGAAAATTGCCCGGCATGCCGTGTAGTTGTTGATGATTCCATCCACCAGCCCGTCAAGCCGATCGCATTGACGCATGAATTCGCCGCGGATCGAGTTCACCTTGGCCGGTGTGACCCAGTTAACGAGTGGCTTTTCCTGGATTCGAATCAGCTCGGGCGCGAGCATCAGTGAGGAAAAATTCACAATCGGAACATTGCCGGCAACCCCATCATAGTCTTCGGGATACCTTTGAGCCACCGTGAGCGCCTCCCGACCTCCTTGCGAAGAGCCGAAGAAGTAGTTGAACCGAGGCCTTTCCCCATATACTCTATCGATCAGAACCATGGCCGCATCGTGCGTCTTCTTCAGTTGCATGTAGCCGAGGTTCTTCATCGCCTCGTCGTTCAGGGTCCAGTCATCACCTGAACCGGTAGGCGGGATTCCTCCTTGCATCACGCCCCTTTTCGGAGCTCCTCCTTTCGGCGCCCCCCCTGGCCCTGCAGACCTGCCGCGGCCGAATCCGAAACTCATCTGGTGTCCGGAGTCGCTTCCGTAAGTGGCAAATCCCTGTTGTATCAGCGAAGGCCCCGGCCCCATGTCCGCTCTGCCGAGCAGATTGGGAATCATCCCGTTCATGCCACCGCCACCGAGCTGGGCAGCCCGGCGGCTCCAGGCGGCCGGAAGCACAACCCTGAAATTGATCGGTCTTGCAGTGGATTCTCCGGATACCGGGGCCATGGACCCGTTCACGGTACAATAGGCCGGATTCGATCCGGCAGCGCCGGTCCATACCGGTGCATCCAGGATTACAGCGGATACCGGCTCGCCGATCGCCGAAACAGGTATAGTGGAGCCGATCTTCGCCGCAGTGCAATCGGATTCCTTTATCACCTTATTCTCGATCACTGTCTCTGAAGTTACGGTTTGCGCCTTTGTCCACACGGCTGCATTAAAAAGACAGAACAGGCCGGTTAACAGGGGGAATATCGCTGTTTTTCCAATGCCTCGATACATTGTTTTTTCTCCGTTTTTAGATTTCCTGCCAGCTTTTTAAAAATCGTCCGACCGAAAGAATAGGAAACACTTAAGACAGAATGCCCGATTCTACATCGTCCTATATATCGGGGGGTCGGGAAGATTGAGTCTTGGCCGCCGTTGTTTCTTTTCTGTCGGCCAAACTCTATTTTCCCCAGGTCGCAGCGATCTAGGGAATCTTCTTTTTTTCAAACTTCCATTCGGTGTCTGTGCAAAGGCCGCAGGATGGACCCGTGAACATCTTTCCGGCATTATCGTCCCCTTCC
>JARRLM010000494.1:0-4333 GCA_037386985.1 Acidobacteriota bacterium
CCCATCTGCTGTTACTGGATAAACGTGGACACCCATGGAATTCGATTCATTTGTGGCTCGGGCTGCCCGATTTTCCCTTAGATGTAGAAAAAGAGGGTAAAAAATGGTGCTAACGCATTTTCCGGTTGGTTAAAACGAATATATTCCCTTTGTTTTCTTAAACATATAGCGGTCCGCCCCGATTTCAGACCATGCAGGATTCTATTCCTCAAGAAGTACCTTCATGTGATGGTGTAAGTGGCGGACGTAATCTTTCACCACAAATTCAATCGAAACGGGCTCTTCCTTCCCAATATTGCAGGACGAGGAAAAGGCTTCTGCCGGTAGCCGTTCGATGACGTCGCAGAGGTGAAGGTTGTACGCCGACCATAGCGCGATTAAATTGGCCCAGTTTGATTCATTGTACCGCTGGATTCGAACCCAGTCGTTCTGGTTGTACGCAGGGAAATCCGCAGCCGCGTTGCAGGCCCCCCGAACGAACCGGTGGTGATTATTTGCGGCGGAATCGATCAGGTGTCCCAGGATTTCTTTTTTCGACCACGTGCCGGGACCTTTTCTGCTGGAGACCCGCTGCATGTTCATGGAAGACAACGCATCGGCCGCACTTTTTACAATCGCCCTGATTTCATCTGCTGTTTCCTTCATTGTCTTTTTTCCTTTGAAGCCAAGTATGGAAAATCGTGGACGCCCATTGTTCCACTCTGCTGTAGCTCTGCCTACAAATAATTATGGACACCCAGGAATCAATTCTATCCAGCTGTGTCTATATCCGTCAGATTCTAGATTATTCGCAGGAAAAAGGGGTAAAAATGGCCCTGAAGCCCTTTTCAGGGGGCCAAAACGAACTTATGTCTTTTATTTTCTTTTACATACAGTGGTCCGTCCCCTATTTGTATTGGATGAGTTCGAAAGCGTTGCCGGAATTGTCGCGGATGAAAACAAAAGCGACGCCTGGGGTGTCGATGGGTTCCATGGCGATTTCCACACCCTTCGCTTTCAGCTCCTCGACCGCTGCATGGACGTCGACAACCTGCAGTCCAAAATGTTTGAGGCCATGAACGCGCAGGTCTGCGTTCGGGTCGCGGCGGTATTCAGGCAGGGACTTGGCGCCTGTAACCTGAAAAAGCTCGATGTAACAGTTCCCTCGCCGGATGTGTCCGATCTTCATATCCTGGATAGTCTCCCCCCGGTCCATCCGCATCACCTCTTCGAATCCGAGCATATCCTTGTACCAGGCTATGGATTCGTCGAGATTCGGGACACTGATCCCGATATGATGGAGCGATATTTCAAAACCAGGTCCCTTGCTTTGTTCTTCAGCCATAAGATCTCCCATTGCCGCATAACCGGCGGCAAGCAACAGTGCGAAGCCAATTAGAAGGAATTGAAAGCATTTTTTCATTGAACTTTCTCCAAATGTGAAAGGGGGGGTTGCCCAAACGGGCCTGCCGGATGGGCTGTTATTTGATATTTTCTCATTCATTCCTGTTTTATGGAAGAACCGCGGATAAATGAAGCGCACAAAAAGACTCCGGTTGCCGTGGCAGAGGCGGCAATATAGAAAACCGATTTAATCCCCAGCAAGTCGGAAATTCCACCCAGTGCTATCGGTCCGACGCCATTGCCGATCTGCATCGCCATCATGAACAGGGTCATGGAAGAGCCCATACCGTATCTGCGCCCCTCGTTGATGACATAGGTCGTTGCGGCCGGGACTCCAAAAGCCTGGCCGATCAATATGGTTACATAGACGACGATCAGGGTCCAGAAGCCCGTGGTCATGGGCAGAAGGGCTGTGGCGGCTATCGAAACAACACCGCCCCAGATGATCATGGACCGGCGGTCCCACCTGTCCGCCAGGTGTCCGGTGTAGGACTGAATCGCGGAGGCCGGGGTTCTTGTCGCCAGCACTACACCTATGAGTAAAGCGCTCAGGCCCAACCTGGTATCCGCGAAAAGTGGCAGGAAGGCCATCAGGCTAGCCGTGCCGATACCCAGACTCAGTCGATAGAAGAAAATGCCCTGCATGACGCGGTTTTTAAGGAGGGCCACAAGGGATGTATTTCCCGGGCTGGCGGTTTTTCGCGGCATTTCCTTGAGGAAAAGGAGTGTGGCGATGAATCCCAGGATATTCAGGCCAGCCATAACCAGGAAGGACATCTGCATGCCGAATGCGTCGTTGACGATTCCACCGAGAAGGGGACCGGCGCCCAGTCCCGCAAAGAGCACGGTGTTGAAGTACCCCATCCATTTCCCCTCGCTCCCTTTGGGCGTAATGTCCCCGAGGCAGGCCTGGGCTATGGGCAGATGCGCCGAGGCGCCCAGTCCCTGGACAAAGCGCCAGAGAATAAGGTGCGCGGGATCGGTTGCCGTCATCATGCCGAAAGATGCAATAGTCAGGATAACCAGACCGCCGCAGAGAAATATTTTACGGCCATAGCGATCCGACAGACGTCCGACATAAAGAAGGGTGGCGATCCCTGTGATGTTGAAGGCAGCCTGGATAAGACCTACCTGCAGATTGGACGCTCCCATGTCGTTGGCGTAACTGGGAAGGAACGGGGTGACAATGCCCATACCCATCATGGATATGAACATGCTCCCCACAAGCACGATAAAAGCTCTTATATTCATGCAGGCTGTCTCGAATCCCGGCAGACCGTCTGAATCAGTCCCGGGCGGGCCCGTGCAAGACAAAAGATTGCATGTATTGAAATCCCCGTCTGCCGCCATAATTATTTCTGTGGAAATCCAATTTCGACAAAGTTTTAAAAACAAAAGCCAAACTATTGATACCATATAAAATGGACAAACTTTCAATATTCAACTTCGAAATCGATGCATAATACATATTTCGAAGTGAGCGGGTATGTACCTTTTTTCCAGGGAGTTTAAAGATGAAACCCAGGGTCTTTGTTACGCGACGCATTCCCCAAATCGGGATGGAAATACTGCTGCAGGACGCCGATGTCGAACTCTGGCAGGAGCCGCACCCTCCGGATTACCCGGTTCTGGCGGAGAAGGCCAGGGGTGTGGTCGGCCTGCTGTGTATGCTCACCGACAAAATTGACGGGAGCCTGATGGACGCAATCGGGCCGCAGTTGAAAGTCATCAGCCAGCTGGCGGTCGGGATTGACAATATCGATGTTTCAGCGGCGACCGACCGCGGTATTCCGGTCGGCAATACTCCCGGCGTGTTGACCGATACGACTGCCGATCTCGCCTGGGCGCTACTGATGGCCGCGGCACGGCGCGTAGTTGAAAGCGACCGTTTCGTCCGCGCGGGGAGATGGAAAACCTGGGGGCCGATCGATTTTCTCGGCCCGGACGTCACGGGTGCGACCCTGGGCATCGTCGGGTTCGGGAGGATCGGGCAGGCTATGGCCAGACGCGCCAGAGGGTTCGACATGCGCACTCTCTATTTCAGCAGGCGGCGCCACCAGGAGGCGGAGGAAGAATGCAGGGCAAAGTATGTCGAACTGGAAACACTGCTGCGGGAAGCGGACTTCGTGTCGCTGCATACGAATTTAACCGAGGAAACGCATCACCTGATGAACGATGCGCGCTTAAACGCCATGAAGCCCGGAAGCGTCCTAATCAACACCGCGCGCGGGGCGGTCGTCGACTCGAAAGCCCTGCATCGGGCGCTTACTTCGGGAACGATCGCCTATGCCGCGCTGGATGTGACGGAACCGGAGCCTATCGAGCCGGATGACCCGTTGTTGACGCTCGACAACATTATCGTCATTCCGCACATTGGCAGCGCAAGCATTAAAACGCGCAACAAAATGGCGACAATGGCCGCAGAAAACCTGATTGCGGGATTGAAGGGGGAACGACTGCCCAATTGCGCAAATCCTCAGACATACACCTAGCAGCTCATCTCTTTTAGCCTTGCAGCAGGCCTGCAGGAGGATTACTTTCAAAGTATTTAAAATTGGGAGCGGTCCTAAATGAAACTGCGAATGAAGATCTTTTCGGGATTCTTAATCCTGGTGGTAATGCTGGCCGTCGCCGGGATTTTTTCCATCTATGAACTGATGTCCATCAGGTCCTCTGTTCAAAGCCTCCTGGACGATAACTATGAAAGCGTCGTTGCCGCCAGGAAAATGATCGAAGCGCTCGAGAGGCAGGACAGCGGGCTGCTGCTGTGGATCTCCGGGGAGCAGCCGGAGGGGAGGTCGATGATTGAAAATGCCGACAAGGCATTCCTGTCGGCACTGGATACGGCAAGGAACAACTGTACAATACCGGACGAACAGAATGTCGTTGAGGATATCAACCGGCAATACAACGCTTTTAAAGCTCTGTGGACGGGTTCATTCGAGAACGC
>JARRLM010000495.1:0-2722 GCA_037386985.1 Acidobacteriota bacterium
CGCCTTCTGCAGAAGAACAATCCGGCAAGTTAAGAAATGGCAGGATCTGTACAGGTCGCAGACGGGGGCAACATTCGTCTATCTTGCCGACGAATTCTATCTCCAGGGCGGGGTGGAGATTCCGGAGACAAGTCACTACGACGATTTTGCACAGGTTGAAGACGGTGTAGGAATGGTCCGCACCTACCTGGATGAGTTTGAATCGGAATGGAAACGTCACAGAAAATCACGACTCTTTCTTCGAGGAACCCTCATTACGGGAAAGCTCTTCTACCCGATTTTACAGGCTTGCATAAACAGGTTTAATCGTAAATTCGGTTCTCACCTCCAGGTCCGTGAAGCGGAAAATATTTTTTTGGGCAAAACCATCACTGTCGCAGGGCTTCTGGCAGGACAGGATATTCTGAATGCTGTAAGGGGCGAAGATCCGGGGGATTTCATAGTCATCCCGCATGAATCGGTATCCCAGACAGAAGGGCTTTTGCTGGATGATTTTTCTCTCCAAGATCTATCCGACTCTCTTGGGAAACCCGTTTTTTCAAGCGGACCTACGATTCGGGAATTCTTCCGCCTGCTGAAAAAGCAGTCGAAAGTCCATAGTTAAAAACCGTTCTTGCGAATCATCCCGGCCAGATCGAACCGGGCGGTGAAGAAAATAGTGTTGTACTCGTAGGAAACACTCCGGCTGTATCCGAATTCCAAAGCGACATCGGAAAAGGGATAAATATCAATCCAACCTGACAAACCGTGATCCTTGGCAATATCCGCATCGCCGACGGTGTAATAGGTATCCTCAAACGCCCTTCGCTGACGTCTGGTGGCATCAGAACCATCGGAAGGCATAGAGTCGGTCTGTGCCATTCGGGATCCCGGCAGCCTGCTGTATATCTTCTGTTCTCCGGAAGGAACAACAGCGTAACCGGATATGCCGAGACCGATCCACACAGCAGGATCGAACAGTAACCCTCCTTCAAGTTGGCCGACAATGCCCAGAGAGGTGAATGGCCGGGTAAAAAAGTGTGTGTCTGAAATCGAGTTGGCGATTCCAACAGTTCCAAAAGGTGTCCACTCTCCAATGCTGTATTCAAAATAATTGTTCCAATCGAAAGTAACGCGACCGGTACTGAAACCCTCCTCTTTATTCCCTGTTGGCGCAGTACCCCGCAGCCTGCTTCCGAAATAGAAACCGGACCTTTCGGCCATCAATCGTAAATCGACATAAACATTTCCGATTCCGAGCCTTGAACTGGAGCTGTCGTCGAGGCTGTCGCCGGGCACCTGGACAAAATATACGGGCAATCCGGCGATGATTTCGAGATGGCTGTTGAATCGGTAACCAGCGGTTGTATCGAGTTTAAACATCCAGCCGGGATCGTTGTACGATCCTGAAAAGCTTGTATAAAAAAGAGGCTTCTTATCCCTGTCTGTGGCCAGAGAGTGCCTCAGGGGGAAAATGGACATTGCAACCAGAGCCAGAATAATTCTGAATAGCTTCACATAACGTAAATGACACATAGCAATTCCCCGGTTTGAATCTTTTAGAATAAACATATCCACCATATCCTATAACACCGTTTCCGGGCTAAAGTTCCGATAGAACAATGATTTGTTTCAATATTTTCCCCAACCTGCATCATCCCGAGGATTTCGGTCGCTTCACTTACCTTCGCTTATACAGAGGCGGCACAGACGCGCGTGAGCGTATTATGTGTCCCTTAACTGGGTTGTTCCATCACGCAATGAAACGCGACTTATGAACCGGGATCAATGAATTTCCGCAATTTCTGAATTCTGAACTTCAAAATGTATCGACTGTACAGCCGTCCGATGTTCTTCCTTTGCCAGCATATCCTTCAACACTACCTGCAGAATGTAAACTCCCGGCACAACCTTTTTCAGTTGCATCCGACCGACCCCTATCATTAGGCCCGATTTTTCATCCGGTTCTATGCGAACAAGAGCCGGCTCTGCGGCATACACCTCGCTGCCTTCATGAAACAGCCTCACGTATGTCTGCAGCTGAGACCTGTTGTCCTCGCCAGTCTTTGCATTAAGGATCTGGTAGCCCCAGCAAATGGTCTCTCCCTGTTGGAATATGCGCACGGCCGTCGTTCCATTCATTTCCCGGCCGACAACCAGACCTTCCTGCTGTTGTTCACCCGCTTCCGGCTGAGATTTTTCTGCAGCCAGCGCGATCCCCGACATAGCCAGGTGCCCCCTCCGGACATCGGGAACTTCGACAAACTGCATAGCGCTTCCCATCAGATCGGTTTCCGTAACGCTCAATACAACCCGCATCTGATATACACCAGCCTTTTTCACAGGAACGCTCATATAGAAGACCACACCGTTTTTCATTATGTCCCTGTAAGTCTCACCTTTAGCTATGAGAGACACCTTCCTGTCGGCAAACTCAAGCTGTTGCCCGTCGATATCGAACAAAGCTGCAATAATCTCGACCTCCGCTTCCTCCCAGCCATCCGGGCTTTCTGAAAAGGCCAGTTCATGCGCTTCGAAATACAGGAGTGCATTGATGAGGGATCCGCTCTCCCGGGTTTGTGAAAACAGGGCCGTAAGCCGTACCGGCAGAGTCCCGGCCTCAAACGGAGAGTACAGGGCCTGTTCGAGCCGTTCCCGTTGTGTGACCGGTTCGGAAAGACCCTCGGGTGTTCCCAGAAAATTTGAACGGGTGCGAACATGCAGGCCGGGCCGTTTCACGCGC
>JARRLM010000496.1:0-2722 GCA_037386985.1 Acidobacteriota bacterium
TTCCTCCCCATCAGGGGCACTGGATTGCTCATTGGAAGGGGAGGCAGGTTCCATTGCCAAGTGATCCGGCAAGTGCCAATCCGACAAAAAGCAGGATTTGCCACAACCTGCCCAGTTCAAGGAACTCCCAACCCTGGTGACCGAGCCAAAACCAGGCTTTGTCGAACATTCCTTTGATCCCGGATACTTCCCCTGCAAGACTTCCGACGGCAACCAGCAGCACTGCTGCAAACAGAATTTGAACCAGGAGCCCCTGCTTCCTGGGTTCCCGTCCGCCAACAATCGGAGCAAGGTAAATCGACGAAGCGATCCATGTGGTAGCGATCCAGAATATAGCCAGCTGCAGATGCCACGTCTTGGCCCAGCTGTAGGGAATGAGCTTGCCTACAATGGGGATATAGAAGCTGCCCGGGTGTACGGTATAGTGCGCCAGCAGGCCACCGAAGCTTGTCTGGAGCAGAAATAGCAGAATGACAACCAGGAAGTACTTGGCTGCTTTCATCTGGCTGGAGGTGAGCGGTATGTCCAATAGCTTCTCCGCTAAAGGAACACCCTTGGGTGCGCCATACCAGAGACGGTCTCGATGCACCCAGTAAATAAACAGTCCCAAGGTGATGAAAAGGGAAAGAACCCCGCCGATTGTCCAGATATACGTTTCCGTTGTTGCGACATTGCCGACTTCAGGTTCGTGAGGCCAGTTGTTGGTGTAGCTGTAGTCTGCGCCGGGCCGGGCGGTGGATGCAACCCAGGCCGTCCAGAAAAAGAATCGGCCCAGCTGTTTCCGCTCCTCCTGCGTCGGGATCTGTCCGGGCAGGAATCCATAGTCTGTATTGCCGTCACGAAATGTATGTTCCCAGAATTCAAGGTTATCCTGCAGCGCAGCCGCCTGTGTGTCGTCCAATTGCAGTGCGTCTTCAGCCGGGTCATAGCGGTTCGCCTTCATATTTCGGCGCGTCCTGATATCGATAAGGTCCTTCTCTTCGGTTGTCAATTCTTCATAGTCGCGCCCGTATTCCGCAAATGAAAGCTGTTGCCGTACCTTTACGCCCATGCGGTGCAGGGTTACGGCGGAAAACTCCATTCCACGCTGGGATCCGTGGCCCCAGACGCTGCCGTGGTCCATCAATCCATAACGCTGGTATACATCCTGCCCTGCCAGGATATCCGCTCTGGTGAAAAGCTGTGTTCCATCAGGAGCCAATACGCGTTCCGGATAGGGAGGAGCTTCGCGGTTGGCAACCAAGCCCCCAAGGAGCAACCCCCCCATGGCAAAAATGAAACAGACGATAGCGGCTTTTTTCAGAGTTTCTGTAGACATCGTTCACCTCCTCAATGGTCTTTGGGTAATGAACTTCCGTCAATCTTAAATGCAGAAATCGTTAATACGTACCGGCCACCGGTTCTTCGCCGGGGTGTAATTTACGCCATTTTTCAAGCAGCTGTTCTTTAGTTTCTGCATGTTCCGGATCCGGTTGACAGGCATCCACAGGACATATTTCCACACACTGGGATGATTCGAAGGCCCCGACACAATCCGTACACTTGTTCGGATCGATTTCATAAAAGTTCTCTCCCTCTGAGATCGCCTCGTTCGGGCATTCGGGTTCGCATGCAGCACAGTTGATACATTCTTCATTAATGAGATAAGCCATTGTTTTTTCTCCCTCTTTCAGCTTCAGTAATCATTTTCTGAAAATAAGAATAAACGAATTGAAGGTGTGCATTCTTGATTTATATCAATAAAATTAATTTATTGATATCCCTGTTCTCTGGCCAATACATCCAGCTGATCCGTAATGATGTTTTCAACAGGCAGACTTGCCGGGCGCCCGGAGATGCGTTCATCCACTACTTTCAGATATCGCCGGCATTTATTACAACAGTCCACCCGACGGGTTTTATCATCGTTAACAGTGAAATGACGCAGAAAAGGCAGTTCCTCGCTTTCACAGAAGGGACAGCGCAACCGGTCAAACTTCCATTCGGTATGACAGAGAGAACAGGCCAGGATACGCTGGCCGTCATCACCGGCCAGCCGGGCTATCGCCGGTTCGGAGCCGCACATCGGGCACTTGCCGTGTCGCCAGGATTCGGAGTCGACCAGATCCCGATAAACCCCGGCCTGATTCTCAAAAAAAGGCGATAAAACCGTTTGTAATAGGAATTGCAGAACATCGGCCGGTGTGGAAGTGACCTGCGCCAACCTCTTAATACAGGAGTCGCTGTCGGTTTTCAGTTCATTGAGAGCGGTTTCGACATTCTCCCTCGCCATAGATTTTAAGGCCAGTAGCCGATCGAGAGCTGACCGTATCGTTTCCTGCGGTAACAGGGAGCGAAGTTCCTCCAGAGCTTTGCGGAACAAGGAGGGAGAAATCGGTACAGATCTGTTTTCGAACAGTGACTGCCCGGACCGCAGACGTTCACGGGCTTCGAGGAAATCAGCCTGCTGCTCAGCCGTTCTCCTGTCAGCGCCCGGGTTGATTTTGTCCGCAAGTGATGATTGGAATTCGAGTATTTTTCTTAAAAAGAGGAGCGACTCCCGATACTCGGGCATAATTTTGGAATATCGTGCTATTTCAGCATGGGCCCTATTCATAAGTTCAGACAATACCGCTCATGCGCCGGGCGTTTATGATGAATACCGGGCAAATCGTTCATTATGTACTTTTTATACCGGCAGCTTCTATTTCTCCCTTTTGCGACATGAGAGGCAAATAGCGGC
>JARRLM010000497.1:0-3237 GCA_037386985.1 Acidobacteriota bacterium
ATATCGATTCCGATTCCGATTCCGATTCCGAATGTGCATGTTTTTTAAACGACGATAAAAACCTGACCTTATAGGTCAAACACACAATTAAGCAGATATGAGGCAAAAGAACAATGGCTGTTTTTTCATTATTAAATTGACCCAACGAATCCCGATATTATGATTATTGCTGGGCTACAAATGGCCGGCCCGGTAATGCACAGGAGAACATCCATGCCTATATTCGAATATATCTGCCGGGAATGCGGGCACGAATTTGAGCAGCTTGTATGGAAGTCGTCTGAAAGCAACAAGATACAATGCCCAAAGTGCCATGGCACAAACCACGAAGATAAAGTGTCCGGTTTTGCCTCTCTTTCGCCTGACGGAGGTTCCGGCTCGGCGAACTGTACCCCAAGCGGCGGTTGAAGCATCAACTGAAACCGGTCGTCGACCGAAATCACACCAAATACGAACGGAAAAGTGCTTTGAATGAAAGGCTTGCACAATGGAAATTTACGTGGATTTTCCCGGTGGTTACCGTGTAGATGCTCAATTCGGCTCCTTCACCGTTACAACGGACCAGCCCAAAGAAGACGGAGGAGACGACACAGCCCCCGCTCCTTTTGAGTATTTCAACAGTGGATCGAGCGCAACGAGACCACGAAAACAATCGAAAAGATTTCTATAGAAATTGAGCTCCCTGAAGAATTCCCGCAAAAATACACCACCGCCGTCCTACGGGCGGCCGACAAATGCACGGTTAAAAAGTATATGGAACATCCGCCGGCATTCGACATACGCGTCGTCGAAGCAGCTTCGGATTGAAGTAGGGGCGAACCTTGTGTTCGCCCATTTTACTGGTTCTGAGTTCTAAGTTCTGAGTTCTGGGTTCTGACTTCTGACTCCTGGCTCCTGAGTTCTAAGTTCTGACTTCTGACTCCTTTTATTTTAGATTGTTTTCGACCCAATACATCGTTCCATAAACTGTATCTTCCAGAACCACATTGCGTTTTCTCAGGTCCTCACGGATCCGGTCCGCCTCCTCGTAGTTTTTATTCTCCCTGGCTTCATCGCGCCTGTTCACCAGCTGTTCAATTTCCGGGTCCTCATGCTCCGTTCCGGCCGGATTAAAATCGATGATTGCAAAAACCGTATTAATCCTGGAAAGAGCATCCAGAATCAGCGAGGCATCTTCCTTTGACAATTCTCCCGCTGCGAGCTGTTGATTCACTCTCCGAATCAGGGTAAAGACCGCCCCCAGAGCCATCGGCATGTTGAGGTCCGCTTCCATGGCACTTTCGAAAGATAGGAGCATCTCCTCCACAAGTCCTTTGACCGCATCGGTTTCCCGGCCGCTTGTACATTTTCGGAGCCGGATCACAAACGCGTCGAAACGACGCAACGCGGCCCGGGCAGCGTTCAGATTTTCCTCGGAATAGGAAACCGGCTGCCTGTAATGCACCGAAGAAAGGAGATAGCGGATGACCCGTGGGGAGTATCCCGACCCCACAATTTCCTTCAGTGTCACCGCGTTACCGGTTGATCGGGACATTTTCCTGCCGCCGGCAAGCACCAGCTCCGAGTGCACCCAGTAGCGCGCCGGCCCTTTTCCATAGAGAGCCTCACACTGGGCGATCTCGTTCTCGTTGTGCGGGAACAGAATATCGGTGCCGCCCGTATGAATATCAAATTCCTCTCCCAGGTAGCGCATGGCCATTGCCGTGCACTGGACATGCCAGCTCGGGCGGACGTTGCCCCAATCCGTTTCAAAAAAGATGTCACGAGACATCTCGGCTAAAGTGGCCCGTTTGAACAACGTAAAATCCCGGGGATCGTTTTTGTCGTACTCATCGAGATCCACGGTCGCGCCCACCTTGATCTTGGAAAAATCCAGACCGCTCAGTGCCCCGTATTTCGGAAACTTCCCGATATTGAAGTAGACGCTGCGCAGCCTTTCGTAGGCAAAGCCCTTGTCGATCAATTGGCGGGTTATAGCGGCCATGTCGTCGATGTGCTCCGATGTCCTGGGGTATTTCCAGGCATGTTTCACATCCAGCTGATCGAGGCACTCCATGAACTCCGCGGTGTATTGGTCCGTCAACTCTTCGAGTGGTATTCCGCGCTTTATCGACTCCTGGATGGTGTTGTCGTCGAGGTCGGTAATATTCATCACATGTTTGACTTCAAAGCCGCAGTACTCGAGATGCCGCCTCAGCACATCGGCTACAACCACTCTTCTCAGGAGTCCGAGGGTAGGTTCGGCGCTCACTGTCGGTCCGCAGGAATACATGGACACCTTGCCCGGCACAATGGGCTTAAATTTTCGCTGGGCGCGGGTAAGCGTGTCGTACAGCTCCAGTTTCAGCTCTCTGCGGGTTTCGGCCGAGGAGGTTCTAAAAAGAGTGGTACTGAGATACCGTTCGCCGCCGTCGGGGAGAATGACTACGATGACCCCTTTCGGCAAATCTTTCGCCAGCTGGATTGCCTCATATGCCGCGGCTCCGGAACTCATCCCCACAAACAAACCTTCTTCGCGGGCCAGTAGGCGGGAAGTGGCATAAGCATCCTCGTCCTGGATGTTCACTTTCACGTTCAGCCTGTTACGGTTGAAAATACCGGGGCGGTACGCCTCCTTCATATTCTTAAGCCCCTGGATTTTATGCCCCAGATACGGTTCCACGCCGATGATTTCAATATCCGGATTCAGCTCCTTCAACCGGCGGCTCATCCCCATCAGGGTACCCGATGTTCCCATGGTAGCGACCAGGTGCGTAATCCGTCCTTCCGTCTGATCCCATACTTCCAGGGCCGTTCCGTTGTAATGGCAGAGGGGATTCGCCGGATTATTATACTGGTCGGGGATGAAATATTTCCCGGGCTCCCGCCGCTGCATCCGGTAGACCGCTTCAATCGCTCCATCCGTTCCAAGACGCGCGGGTGTCCGCAGAAACTCCGCGCCCAGTGCGGCCAGAATCTGACAGCGCTCCTGGCTGACGGCTTCGCTCATCGCCAGCAGAACCTTGTATCCTTTAACGGCACCCACCAGGGCCAGCCCGATGCCTGTATTTCCGCTTGTCGCCTCCAGGATGACTTTATCCCGTGTGAGTTCGCCCGATTTTTCGGCCGCCTCAATCATCGATTTGGCTATGCGGTCTTTCACGGAACCGCCCGGGTTGTGGCATTCAAGCTTCGCCCAGATCTCGACATCGGGATTCGGGCAGACCCGCTGAATCCTGACAAGAGGCGTATTCCCGA
>JARRLM010000498.1:0-2703 GCA_037386985.1 Acidobacteriota bacterium
GAGTTGTAGCCAAACTCGAGCAGTGAGATGGTAATACTGATCGGTAGTTTGCCTGAGGAAAGTATTGCGGATAGTTCTAAGCATCTCCAGATGGAAATCGTAGTAAAGTCTGGCCAACCCTTTGGGGTCATAATGCTCTCCCAACTGGCGCGCTCTTTGTAACAAACTCTCCAGGTTAGCGATAATGTCGTCCGTAATCTGGGCCGGGCGGGTTTCGCCGACCAGTTCGATCAATTTCTGACGGACGACGTAGACTTCTTTGAGCGACTTAATGTCAACTGATGTCACCACCGCTCCCGACCCTTTGCTGATGCTGATCAGACCATCCTGCTCTAATTTCCACAAAATGCGCCTCATAACGGTGCGGCTTACCCCAAATTCAGACGCCAGCGCATTCTCGCTTATCAAAGCGTTAGGGGGATATACGAGTAAACAGATACGTTCCCGAATCTGTCGGTATATTGTAGTGGGGTCTGCAGCCATCCCGTCTGCCATATTCATCTTCGCTATTGACTGGGCTGCACGTTAGAGGGCTTGGGAGATTTTTGACTTTAAGTTGTCAGCTTCTATAATCACCGTGCAACGGGTTGTATTTAACTTGCTACAAGCTAAATACAATATGTAGCAAGCGACTTTAGCATATCCTTCATTATCTGTCAATCACGTTTTGAGGAGATTGCTGTCATCCTTGCGGACAGGCCGACAAGCCGGTTGTTAGAGTTATAAACGCCAGGCTGCAGCACTTGTAAGGGATCCCCATACATTATCAGGATCGCGGGAGGATACATTTCTATGCGCCAAAGAGACGATCTGGTATTTTCCATGGCCGAATATGAACGTCGTCTTCGAGAGTTGCGGCAGCGGATGGGAGAGCGGGGGTTTGAAGCCATTATCTCAACAACACCGGAGAATATCTGCTATCTCACCGGTTTTGAAAGTCCCGGCCACTATTATTTCAACGCGCTGGTGATCCCGATGAAGGGCGAGCCGTTTGTGGTTCCCCGCAGCCTCGAGGACAGGGGGATGGTCGAGAATACCTGGTTATCGGTGCGGCGACCCTACAAGGATGTGCAAGACCCCATAGAGCGCTTGGCCGGAGCGTTGGCTGAGTTCGGTCTGGACCAGATGCGTATTGGCATTGAGAGGAGTTGCTGGTTTTTTACGGCGGTTCAACAAGAGAGCCTTTTTACCCTCTGCCCCCAGGCAACCTTCGTCGATTGTTCTGGTATTGTGGAGGCCGGCCGGCTAATCAAATCGGATGAGGAAATTGCCCTGATGCGTAGAGCTGCGCGCACTACGGAGGCCGGCATGCAAGCCGGCATTGATGCTGTTGAGGCCGGGGCCACCGAAGGAGATGTGGCGGCAGAGATTCATTACGCCATGATCAAAGCCGGTAGCGAGTGGCCCTCAATTTCCCCCTTTATTGCTTCGGGTGAACGCGGGGCTATCGGCCACGCTACCTGGACTGACCGCGTCATCCAATCGGGCGAACCGGTTTTTCTTGAAATCGCCGGTTGGCTGAAACGATATCATGCAGCCATGATGCGCACCGTTTTCGTAGGTGAGCCTGATGAAAGTTTGTGGGAAGCTGAAAAGCTGGTCCAGGAGGCGATGGCAGCCTGCATCGAGGCTATTAAACCGGGCGTGACGGCCGGATCCGTGGACGCCGCCGCGCGGGCCGTGATCTCTGCCTCCCGCTTCGGCGTGGAGCAAGTCTCCCGTACCGGCTACTCCATCGGTATTGGTCTGCCGCCCGATTGGGGGGAAGGTCAGATCCTGAGCCTTCAGCAAGGCGAACAACGGCTGTTGAAATCTAACATGACTTTTCACCTGATCCCCTGGGCCCAGGTTCCAGGCAGGGGCGGTATTGGTTTTTCGGAAACCGTGCGCGTCACCGAGGAAGGGTGTGAATGTATCACTACACTGGATCGCAGGCTTTTTGTAAAGTGATTCGCGGTTCAACTTTTTAATTAGACGAGAACGTGAATCACCGAAGCGAAACAGTTCTTCCATATCTCTTTCACAAATCGGGAACTGTTTCGCACTCAAGTGAGTAGAGTGCCGACATGTCAACCCCCATACAAACGGACATAGATTACGAGAAAGACGGGAAACAATTCGCCTATCTGCAGGTTCCCCATTCGCGCAATAGCTCCGCCTGGGGCAAGGTACTGGTGCCAATCGTCGTCATTAAGAACGGCGCCGGACCGACGGCTTTGCTGGTCGGCGGCAGCCATGGCGGGGAATATGAGGGCCCAGTGGCGTTGCTTAAATTGGGTCGACAGTTAGCGGCCGAGCAGATCCGGGGACGGATCATTATTCTTCCGGCCCTAAACTTGCCAGCGGTATTGGCCGGTCAACGGGTTTCCCCCCTGGATGGCCTGGATATGAACCGCTCTTTTCCCGGCCGGCCGGCCGGATCGGTAACCCAGGTCATTGCCCACTACGTGCACGAGGAAATCTTGCCTCGCAGTGACGCGGTGTTGGATCTACATGCCGGGGGTTATTCCCTTGATCTGTACCCCTATATCAGCATGCATTATCTGGCAGACTCCGAGTATAGTGCTGCCACCCGGGCTGCCTTGGAGGCGTTCCAGGCGCCCCTGGGTCTGATCATGGCCGAGTTTACCGGGGAAGGATTGCTCGATTACGCCTGCGAGAGGATGGGCAAGATCTTTCTTTGTGCGGAGATCGGCGGGTATG
>JARRLM010000499.1:0-475 GCA_037386985.1 Acidobacteriota bacterium
CGAACGCGGAAGGGTCATTTTAAAACAGCTCCCCTTGCCGGGAGCGCTGTCGATTTCCATTTGCCCCCCCAAATACGTAAGGCGTTCGCGTATTCCAAACAGACCGACGCCTTCGGACCGCCCTCCCTCCACACGGAGTTCTGCCGGATCAAAGCCCTGCCCTTTATCCTCGACTATTGTTTCGATCTGCCCATCATGTTCATCAATCCGAACGGCTACCTCTTTTACCCCCGCATGTTTTACGACATTGAACAATAATTCCCGGACCGATTGAAAAAGCAGTAACTTAATTTCCTCGGCCGGTGGTTGTATCTTTTTCCGTCCCGTCAAACGGACCTCGAGCCCGTACTTGCGTTGCATCCAGCGAATCAGCCATTCAAAAGCCGGGATAAGATCCCCTTGAAGCAGTATTGGCGGGCTGAGTTCCGCTGTGAGAGACCGCGAAGTTTCAACAGCATCGTCAATAAGCTCGGAC
>JARRLM010000499.1:541-3240 GCA_037386985.1 Acidobacteriota bacterium
GGCTGCGTTCCACAAAAGAAAGTTGGATTTTCGCTCCTACAAGAATCTGCTGTAGACCGTCATGCAAAACCATGGCAAGCCTCTGTCTTTCACGCTCCTCCGCCAGAGTCAATTCCAATGTAAGCTTCTGTAGCTGTTCCGCTCGATATTCCGCCACAACAGATCGTTCGGCAACCCGTCGCTCCAGGGACTCATTGAGTATCCTCAGGTCCTCTTCCGCCTGTTTGCGACCTGTAATATCCTGGCTGATCCCGAAACCTCCTATGAGATCGCCCTTATCGTTGAATTCCAGGTACGCTTTCTCTCTTACCCATTTCACGGCACCATTCACGTTGATCCGATGCTCGATATCGTAGGGCTCACCGCGCAGGGCAGCTTTCCACTTTTTATCGACGTACCCGCGGTCGTCCTCGTAAACTGTCGAAAGGAAAGTCTCATAGGTCATTGGCTTCCCTTTGGGAATTCCGAAAATACGATGATTCTCATCGGACCAGGTCAAAATATTATTTCCCACATCCAGGCGCCAGCTTCCAATCTGCCCGACAGCCTGGGCGCGATTCAGATCCTGCTGGTTCTGACGCAGAGCCTCCTCCGCCTCTTTGCGCTGAAGAGTCAGTCCGATCTGATCCCCCAGTCCCTCAAAAAAACGCACCAGTTCTGGGCTCAACCTGTTCTTCCGACGGTCGTTCAACTGCAACAACCCGATAATGTCCCGGCCCGAATGAACCGGGACAAGCGCGACTGACCGGTATCCCTCCTGAATGCACTGGTTCCGTGGATTGATCCTTGGATCCACCCCCGGCGGAAACGAAAGTAACTCCGACGAATTATTTGTCCAGAAGCTGCCTCCTTCCGTAAAAACCGGAATCGAGGGATCTGTTTTTCCTGCAAGCACAAGTCCTCAGGTACATTCAAGTACAGGCTTCCCGTTCGAATCCATGACCATGTTTCCATTCCTGCTTCTGCTGCAGAGAAAATTCTCTTTGAATAAAAATTCCTTGGTGAAACCCCTATGCTCATAATAGGGATAATCTTCCCCCTGATGAAGCCTCAAACCGACCGCATCAAAGCCGATCCTTTCGTTGATCAGGCGAAGCACCTCTCGAATCAACTGCGTCACATCCCCGCTGCCGCGATTCAGTACCCGAAGCACGTCTGCCGCCAGATCCTGCTTTACCTCCGCCTCGCCGTGTTCGCCGGCAACCGAACTCGCAGCGAGATGTGCGGAACCGGGATTACGGCCATCGGACAGAGCCGAGTCCAACCGTTTTTCCAGCTCCGCCTGGTTCTGAAACAGTTCCTGGACGAATGCCTGCAGTTCATCAGGCAGATGTGCCGATATCTGTTTCAGTACATGAGCCGAAACCTTCCTCTTGCGGACCGGCTGTTCCCTTTTACCTCTTTTTCGTGGTCGGGCGGATCGTTTTTTCCGCGGTTGGTCGGACATAGGTGCCACCTGAAATCAAATAAACATACCGTTAAAGAGCTGGTATGATATATACCAGTAATTTACATTCCTTCTGCGTTTCCGTCCATACCTCACCTTGATTTCTGGAAACCTTTCGAACCAGACCGGCAAGGAAGTGTGTGACGGCTGGAAAACCTTATTTATATAAGCTAGAATGCGAAGTGGAATGGTTCATAGGTTTTTTCGTACAGATTCTAAAAACGCAGGTTCCTCCCTGCTGTAACAGGTTTTTTGTTGTTTAGATATGAGACTCCACATAATTCAGCCGACACATTACCGGTCTCCTTCAAATCGGTTGCTTCACAAAACCAAAAAAAGGAGTGTAGTCAATTTAACGCTGCCCTATCTTGCCGCACTTGCTCCTGAAGGCTTTGAAATTACCCTGATTGACGAGCAACTGACCGGTATAGACTTCAATGCTCCCGTAGATATTGTGGCGATCACAACCTGGACAATGAACTCCATACACGCTTATGAAATAGCCGATCGTTTCAGGTTACTCGGCGTACCGGTCCTGATGGGAGGGCCGCACGTTTCCTTCCATTCTGAAGAAGCCGCGGATCACGCCGATGCCGTCTGCCTGGGCGAAGGCGAATTCCTCTGGCCTCAAATGCTGGAAGATGCTGCTGGTGGAAGACTAAAGAAATTTTATCATACGGATGAACTGCACAACCTGGAACAACTCAGAATGCCGCGCTATGAACTCCTCGACCTGAAGCCATACGGATTTTTCAAGACTTTTTCAGTACAGGCCTCCAGAGGGTGTCCCTTCAGGTGTGAATTCTGTTCTGAGCGGCTTTACCTGGGAGAGTCGTATCGCTACCGCCCGACGGAGGAAGTCATTGAAGAAATCAAACATACCGGCGCAAAAAACATACTGTTTGCCGACAGCAACTTTGCCGGCAATATACCCCATGCGATGGAATTGATGGAAGCTCTTATTCCTTTGCGCATCCGCTGGTCGGCGCTCTGGTCTGCGCACCATTGCAAAAACGATGCATTCATGGATCTTGCCAAGAAAAGCGGCCTGCTGCATCTGAATATTGGCATGGAAAGCATCGATTCAAAAACTCTGATTTCGATGAATAAAAAGGCCAACAAGGCAAGCGAATACAAGCAGATACTGAAAGGACTGAGAAGAAGGGGAATCAGCTGCTCCCTCAATTTTATCTTCGGATGGGATACCGAAACAGAAGATGTATTTTCATCAACGTTCGAGTTCCTCAAAAAA
>JARRLM010000500.1:0-4458 GCA_037386985.1 Acidobacteriota bacterium
CCTTGATTCTGGGCACTCCTCTCCCATAGCCTGCAAAAACCGGATATTTCTCACAGCTTTCAACGAAAGAAAGGAAGAACTGACCACTCTGGCGCTCTCTGTCGAAACAGGAAAGATTCTCTGGAAACAGATCGCCCCCGCCTCCCGCATAGAGGAATTCAATCGTCCTACAGGCAATGCCGCCCAGGCGACGCCGGCGTGCGACGGCAGCAGGGTTTACGTATTCTTCGGGAGCTGCGGCCTGATCTGCTACGACCTGGAGGGCAAGCTGCTCTGGGAGCATCGGATGGGGCCGTTTCAGGATGAATACGGCTCCGCCAGCTCTCCAGTGCTGGTCGACGGCAGGGTCATCATCCAGCAGGACCACGACGTGGACAGCTTCTTATTGGCACTGGACGATAAAAGCGGCAAAGTGCTTTGGAAAAGAGATCGGCCGGACGCCGTACGCAGCTATTCAACTCCTGCTGTGTGGACACGCAATGGTAGAAAAGAGCTGCTTGTAGCAGGATCGCTCGAACTGGCCGGATACAATCCATCCGACGGCAAAAAGCTGTGGTGGATCGATGGATTGGCCCGCATCGTCATCCCAACGCCCGTCCCGGCCGGAAACATGATATACATGGCATCATGGTCTCCCGGCGGCGATGGCATATGGCGCGCTCATATGGAAACATGGCAGGATGCACTGAATCAATGGGACAGAAACAGCGATGGTGAACTGTCCCGGTACGAAGCAAGAAATCCCGATGTCCGGCAACGTTTTTTCAGCATGGACATCGATCAGAGTGGATCCTTGAACCGGGAGGAATGGGAACGTTACGCTGCCGTGTTCCGGCGCGCACAGAACGGAACCCTGGCAATCCGGCCGTCGAGTGAAGACGGCCACCAGGACGACAGCGCCGTAGTCTGGAAATATTCTAGAAGCGCTCCTTACGTTGCCACCCCCCTCCTCGACCGGGACATTCTCTGGATAGTCAAAGACGGTGGCATCGTCACGAAGATTTCGGCCCTGTCCGGGAATGTGCTGCAGCAGATGCGCCTGCCGGGTATAGGCAATTACTATGCATCACCGGTGAGCGCTGACGGCAAAGTCTTCTTCGCCAGCGAGCAGGGTTTCGTAAGCATTCTCTCCAGCGAATCCGACTGGCACGTAATCTCCTCATACAATTTCAGGGAAAGAATTTACGCTACCCCGCTGATCGCCGAAGGACGACTCTTCATCCGCACAGAGAAGGCCCTTTACTGCTATATGAAGCCGAAATAGGACCGGCGTTCCAGGAAGTTCATGAAGACCTCCCGAGGCAGGTCCGCTACTCTTCCGTTCCGGTTTCTCCCCGAACTTGGGCGAAGTAGGCGTCAAACGCCCTGATCTTGTCGAGGTCCGGATGCTTCCGGGCGCCGGTTTCGGTGTCAATGTAAAGAACCGTCTGCCCCTTTTCATCAAACGCCGGCCATTCGGGCAGGCCCTCTCCATTCGGATCGCCGGTCCTGGCAAAATTGAACCAGTAGGAACGGATCATCTCGGACAGGGCCTCGTCCTCCGGAGTGTCGGATCCGGGGCCCAGCACTCCCATGGTGGCCAGATTGCCGAATACGTAGGAAATTTCAGCACCATGGTTGGCGCCCTCGGGCGAATTTGGCGCACGATGGTCAAAGTAATACACGAATGCCCTGTTTTTGCCGTTGCGGGACTGCAGGCTGGCCCAGGCCCAGGTCGGCCATGCGAAGGTGGAATCGCGCATAATATCCCGGGCGGATTGCATGGCTTCAGCGTCGGTTGCATGAGGGTATGCCTCGAGCAGAGCATCCGCGCCCGCCGCATACTGGCTGCGTATCATCTTCTCAAATCCTTCACTTGTGACCGGTTGGGTTACGAAGAGTCCGCCCTCATTCGAGTTTGTCCCATTTTTCTGTATCTCTTCCGCACTAAGTGCGCGTGCCGTCTTGATGTCATCGGCTCCAAGTTTACTCAGGTATGCTTTCCCCTGCTCTTCAGCCTCTTTCAGGGTCATTCGTGGGGGCGCCATAGAACCGCCGCTCTCGGAAATGGCGCGGTGGAACAGCCCTTTTGCCATGGGAGACGCCGTCAGCATGCTGACGGATATTCCGCCGGCGGATTCGCCGAAAATGGTCACATTCGCAGGATCTCCGCCGAACGCTGCGATATTCTCTTTCACCCACTGCAATCCGGCAATCTGGTCCTGGATGCCGTAAGCGCCGGATCCATGGCCGCTTTCAGCACTGAGTTCGGGATGCGCCAGGAAGCCCATGGGGCCGACACGGTAGGCGACACTGACCAGCACCGCCCCGTCCTTTGCCAGGGTAGTGCCATCGTACGTCGGCGTGCTGGTCATGCCGATGCCGAAACCTCCTCCATAGATCCAGACCATGACCGGTCGCGTCTCATCCGTCCTTCCGGCTCCGGTCCAGACAGTCAGATAGAGGCAGTCTTCGCTCGTCTCCTGCGGGCCGCCCAGAATGGCCCCGAATGATGTATCCTGCATCGGTCCGGGGGCGAAAGCTTCCGCGCTTTTCACGCCTTCCCATGGAATGATGGGTTGCGGAGATTTCCAGCGCAGATCGCCTACCGGCGGAGCGGCAAAAGGGATCCCCTTGAAGGAATAAATGCCGTCTTGCACGACGCCTTCAACCGTACCTCCTGTAACCTCAACCAACGTCGTCAGCTCGGGCGAGGAACTGCAGGAAGCTGCACAGATCATCAGGATCAGTGCTGCTATGAATCCTCTTATGTGTTTTAAAGTCATCGGGACTCCTTTTGTATATTTGTGTATTGATTGAATGGGAATCCGCCGGTATTCAGTTCTGATTCCCAAGGTTCCGGGCAATACAAATACTACAGTTTCTGTAAATTTAGCTATGAAATAAACCCGAAAGAGAAACCATCAACCGGAAAATGAAAAATCCGTGTGAGATTCCGATCAAACGAATGCTATAGTGTCCCGGCACATCGCCTGAATTTCTGGCAGGGTCCGGTGCTTTGCCAGCAGCGGATATGTAAGGATGATAGCGGGTTAATGCTTCAGAAATAGCTTATCAGAAATACCGGTAGCCGGAGTTTATAAAGAATGCAAGAGAAACCCAAGCAGATGGAATCCGAAAGCAAATCCTTTTTCTGGACAACGCTTCCCTTTTTTATTATCGCTCATGCAGCGCATCATTTCCTGACCGCTTTGCCCCAGCCTCTTCTACCCGCTATTCGTGACGAGTTCAAACTGAGCTATACGGGAGCTTCTTTCGTACCGACAGCTTTCGCCATTTCCGGTGCGACAGGGCAGTTGCCCGCCGGCTGGCTGGCGGACCGGGTCGGCCCCAAACTGCTCATTGCGGTTGGAACCATCGGAGTCGCGCTGGCCGGCATCCTTGTCGGATTCTCTCAGTCCTTTGTCATGCTGATCTCTTTTCTGCTGCTGATGGGACTGGTATCGGGGGGATACCACCCGGCGGCGACCCCACTGATTTCGGCATCGGTCAAACCGCAACATCGAGGACGGGCACTCGGACTGCACCTGATAGGCGGGAACAGTTCGTTCTTTCTGGCTCCTATAATTGCCGGGTCGGTTCTGGGCGTCTGGGGATGGCGGGGAGCCTTCTTTACTCTGGCGGTTCCCACAATACTTTTCGGCCTGATCTTTTTCATGTATCTCGGCCGCAAATCTTCCGTAGCGCATGTCGAGGGGGTCAAGCAGAGAATACGCGAAGAACGGCCGCCGCAACCCGGCTATAAACGCAGGCTGATTGCCTTCTTGACCATGGTCATTATCGGGGGCGGCGCCGGCATGTCCATTCTTTCGCTCCTGACGCTGTATATGACCGATGAGCTTGGGGCGTCTAATGAATTGGCCGCGGGACTCCCCGCGATCGTATTTTCCTCGGGAATCTGGGCGGGACCTTTGGGCGGGTATCTCGCAGATAAATTCGGCAGCGTCAAAATTGTCATCATTACCGGTATATTCAGCGGCATTATTATTTACGCTCTGAATTTTGTCAGCCTGGGACCTTCCCTCTATCTGGTGCTGTTTCTGCAGGGTTTAAATATGGCGATCCGGATGCCTGTCACAGAAGTCTTTGTAATGAGCCAGACGCCGGCGAAGAACCGCTCTACAATTTTCGGTGTCTATTATTCCACCATGCAGTATACGGGGGCTATATTCACCCCGCTCAGCGGCGTCATTATCGAGCGATGGGGATTTCACTTCTGTTTCAAAGCTGCCGCTATTGCTGTATTGATTGTTGCCGTCATTACTTCGATTTTCATTTATGACGCCAAGGACAACTACCACGCCGAAGCCTAGACAGAAATGTGTCTGACACCATTTATTCAAGGCTTCTGCTTTACACCGTTATCCATGAATTCGGCCCAGAATCCGTCCGGATTGGCCACGAAAAAGGCACGGGTTGAAGGGCCGATAAAAACCGGAGCGTCGCTTGTACTCAGAG
>JARRLM010000501.1:0-2690 GCA_037386985.1 Acidobacteriota bacterium
CGCCTTTCTATGCAAGGTTTATAAAGACGACGGAGTGTCCTGAATGAATCGAAATCAAATACCCGCGGAGAATCAATATTTTTCAAAAGATCTGGAAACGATGTCCATAGACGATCTCAAGTGCCTTCAATTTGAAAAAACCCGCCAAACCCTGGAAAGAGCCTATTTTCAGAGTGTATTCTATCGAAACCGTTTCGATAAAGCCGGTGTCAAGCCGGATGATTTTAAGGGCCTCGAGGATATCAGCCGATTTCCATTTATTGAAAAACAGGATTTAATCCAGGACCAGGAAGAGAGTCCGCCCTTTGGCAGTCGGGTTTGCGTCCCGCCGGAGGAAATGCGGCGTGTCAATTTGACCAGCGGCACCTCGGGTATGGGGCAGGAAGTGCATTGCCACGAAGAGGAATCCATATGGGCAGCCAATGCATCCACAGCCAGCCATTTTGCGGCCATCGGTTTGAAAAAAGGGGATTTCTCGGCCCTGCTTTATCCCCTGGGCACCATGACCGGAGGCATACTTTCCTATGAAGGGCTGCGAATCTTTGGTGCCACACCGCTGGCCCTGGCCGTATTTAATACTGTTCAGAAAATCGATGTGATGAAGCGTTTCAGTGTTCATCACATTTTAACGACACCGGCCTATTTATCGCGGATTACCTCAATATGCATGGAGCAGGGTTTAAGACCGAGCAAAACCTTTCCGCGGTTAAAAGGGATTACCCTCTCAACCGAACCCTTCCCGGTGTCCTGGGCGCTTAAAATGGAAGATATATGGGGCACAGTCATTCATGATATCTACGGCTCAACCCAGTTGAATCTAAACTATGGGATCACCTGCAAATATGGCGCGGTTCCCGATGGACACTTCGGATTATATCATCTGGCGGATTATTTTGCACTGGTCGAGATTCTGGATAAAGAATCCGATCAGCCGGTGGACGAAGGTGAATGGGGGGAGCCGGTAGTCACCACCTTTTCCCGCAGCGCCATGCCCTTAATTCGCTTTCGGACCAACGATCGCGTGCGCCGGATGCCTGTTGATCTGTGCGATTGCGGCAGGACTTCGCGGGCATTGTGGGAAGCCGGTACCGTAGCACGTTACGACGATATGATCAAAATTAAAGCGACCAATGTTTGGCCACAGACTGTCGATGAAGCTGTTTTTTCTTTCAATGAGATCGAGGAATATAACGGCCGTGTTTTTATTGATGAAAACGGGCAGGAAATTGCGAAAGTTAGTTTCGAATTTACTGAATCCGGTCTTGACGACCAGGCCAAAAGTAGCATTATTAATAGGCTGGGTCACAAGATAAAAGAGTTGACCCAGGTCAGCATGCAACTGGAAGAAGTACCCCACGGCAGCCTGCCGCGCTTTGAATATAAAGTGCGCCGATGGACGGATGATAGAATTGAAGGATTAGACAGAGTCGAATATATCGAGAAGAGCTGATGTGTTTTATCATTGATGCGAAATAAAAATTTGTTTGATCGAAAGGAAACTGCGAAGATGAAGAAAAGATGGATAGAACCGGCACCGGATGCGAATGAAAAACAGGAAGCCCGGTTTGAGACCTGGATTTCGGGTGAAAATATCCCCTTTGTCAGTTCCGAGGCCGAGGCCGAGTATAAAGACCGGGCTACGCTGATGAAGGATGCAATCCAGCTCACAAAGCCGCCCCGGCGGATTCCCATCTGCCCGTCGGTTGGATTTTTTCCGGTTCAATATGCCGGTGTCAGCATGTATGATGTTATGTATGATTACGATATCCTGGCCCGGGCCTGGGAAAAATTCTGCAACGATTTTAGACCGGATACCTATAACGCTCCCACCACCGTGGTACCCGGAAGCGTACTGGATATTCTGAATTTGAAACTGGGTCAGTGGCCGGGGCACGGTGTTTCCGAACAGAGCGAATACCAGTACGTGGAAGAAGAGTATATGAAGGCCGATGAGTATCAGGACTTAATCGACGACCCCACCGGTTTTTTCATGAATACCTATTTTTCCCGTATTTTCGGCGGACTCAAAGCTCTGGAGAAGATGCCGATGCTGCCCCCGGTCAATGAGATCCCCTGCATTCCGCCGGCCCTGTATCCATTTGGCGATGAAGAGGTTCAGACGGCCTTTGGCAACCTGCTAAAAGCCGGCGAGGAGGCCATCCGCTGGCGAGACGCGGTGCGTCGTCTCAACGAAAAGATAATGGGTCAGGGCTATCCGTCCTTTTCGGGGGGATTCACCAAAGCGCCGTTTGACGTGATCGGCGACACGCTCAGGGGCACCCGGGGAATCTTGATGGACATGTACCGGTATCCGGATGAGCTGAAGGAGGCGTGTGAGAGGATTACACCGTTTATGGTCAAATCCGGTGTGGCCTCTTGCAAGGCCGCCGGGCACATCATGCCATTTATCCCTCTGCACAAAGGGGCTGACGGCTTCATGTCTGAGGAACATTTTGCGACATTTTACTGGCCGACACTCAGGAAACTCATTATCGGATTGGTTGATGAAGGTATGGTTCCACAGCTGTTTGCTGAAGGAGGCTACAAGCCGCGGCTCGATGTGATCAGCGATATACCCAAGGGAAAAGCTGTCGGGTGGTTTGACCTGACGGACATGGCCCTGGCCAAAAAGACAGTTGGTAAGGTGGCCTGCATTGCTGGAAATGTTCCTTTGTCCCTGCTTTGTACAG
>JARRLM010000502.1:0-2689 GCA_037386985.1 Acidobacteriota bacterium
TCTCCTGGAGGGAGTGGGCCCTTTCAGCACTGCTTTTTATCATAACCTTCCTTTGTGTATCGTATGCCGGCCTGTTTTATATCACAGGTGACTTCCGGTTTCTTCATTCAGTCTGGCGTTCCTTTTCCAGTCCAAACCTGATACTGGATGGTTTCCACTTTTCAATCCCTTTCATTGCTATACTGCTCGCACATGAGTTGGGCCATTACTTTGCCTGCCGCTATTACGGAATCCGCTGTACTCCTCCTTATTTTATCCCTGCTCCCATATCAATAGCGGGAACTCTGGGCGCGTTTATAAAAATCAAGTCGCCTTTCATCAATAAGCGTGCGTTGTTTGATGTCGGTTTCGCAGGTCCATTGGCCGGATTTATTATTACCCTGCCTGTGCTCTGGATCGGAATCAGATCATCCGAAGTCATTCCGAAGAGCCTTTTTGGATCCGGCGCAAGCTTTGGAGAACCATATATTTTTCGGCTGATAGGATTGTTTGCTCTGAACTACGATCCAGCAAGACAGGATATGCTTCCACATCCACTAGCCATGGCGGGCTGGTTCGGCCTGTTGATCACGAGCCTGAATCTGCTACCAATATGGCAGCTGGATGGGGGGCATATTGCTTATGCGGTCTTCGGTCCAAAATTTCAAAAAAAGATTTCTCTTTTCGTGCTCTCATTGTTAATGCTCGTAGGATTATCAGGATGGCCTACACCGTCATATTTTATATTTGGACTGTTGGTGTTTGTTTTTGGCTATCGCTGCCGGTTTTATCATCCTGCCACACTCTCAGACTGGAAGCCGCTCGGATATGCAAGATCGGCTCTGGCACTGCTGGCATTTGTGATTCTGGTTCTGTGTTTCACTCCCTTACCCGTTTCAATTTCCTATTAGCCCTAAAATAAATGTTCATGCCTTAATCTTCTGTATAGTCTTTTTCAGGCCGTGAAGAATTTTAGCAGGTGGCGCCGATACAGAGTGTCTTAATATGGCGGATGTTCGAAATATCACGATACACCACTTAATCTAATTGAATCAAAATCCTTTCCTGATGCAATTATATCAATCTGTCCATCTCAGGACACTATCAGCACCTTTTACCTAGATTAAAAAACAGTGTGATATGGATAAATATACAAACGCACTGGATGCGTATCTATTGCGTTAATTATATGTTCAATTATATCATTGACATATGAATGCGAGTCAACGTAAAGTCAACGCTTGCAGGGGTAAATATCTGGGTAAAAGGAAATGCCCGCGAAAAGAAGAATCGTCCCTGTTGAAGTGGACAAACAGCCCCGTACTGGAAAAACCATGGCGACTTTTATAAGTATGAATAGTATTCCGTGGGATATCGCGCGCAGATAAAGCTGTGAAAGATCGTGGATTTTACAGGATGGGTAACTGATAATTAGAAAGAAACGGAGCTGTTTAAAAAAATTCGTCAAGGTGTTACAAACGGAAATATCCCTAAAGCTAAAACTGAAGGCACCACAATCTGTACTTTATATAATGAATAATAGATCCAACCGGAGATTAAAAATGGCAATTTTAGCAGAATGCCCTTTCTGTCATAGAAGGCAAACGGTTAAAAATAAAAAATGCCTCAGCCAGAATGGGAATGGTTGCGGAGCTGATCTGGAAAAAGAAAAGCGTGCAGGCAAGCTTCATTATTGGATCGCCTATAGACTCCCCGGTGGCAAGCAGAAATTTGAGAAATTAACCGGGGAGAATTCAACGTCTATCGAGTATGCCCGGGATGCCGACGCAAAGCGGAAAGTCCAGAATAGGGAAAACCGGATTTTTGATATCAAGCCTGAAGCGAAAATGACCTTCCTGGAACTTACCGAGTGGTACCTGGACCTGGAGAAGGTCAAATCCATGGCCTACTTCCCTACTCTGAAAATTTATCTGAAGAAATTCAATTCCGAATTCGGAAATAAAATTGTCAATCAGATCAGAGTAGCCGAACTCGAAAACCTTCAGGCAAAACGTAAGGCGGAGGGCAAGGCGGATTCAACCGTAGATCAGGAGATTGCTGCAGCACGCGTAGTCATTAAGACGGGCTTTGATAATGATTTGGTGGGGGGAGACACCCTGAAGGTTTTTAAGAAGGTTCGGAGACTCCTGAAGCGTAATTCAAACGCTCGGGATAATATCGTCACTCCGGAACAGTTCAGGGCTTTACTTAATGCGGCGCCTTCTCATCTATTGGCGATTCTTGCGACAGGTTTTTTTACCGGAATGCGGAGAGGGGAAATTCTTTCTTTAACCTGGCCGAAAGTAGATTTAAGAAACAGATATATACGGCTTGAAGCTGCAGAAACCAAAGACCGACAGGCCCGAATCGTTCCGATATGTGGTGAACTCTACGATATTCTGATAACGATTCCCAAAGCGTTACATGACGAGCATGTATTCCTCTATAAAGGAAAACCTGTACGGGATATTAGAACCGGGCTGAAAAAGGCCTGTAAAGACGCTGGAATCAGTTATGGACGCGATCAAAGGGATGGATTTGTGTTCCAAGATCTGAGGCGCTGTTTCAATGCCTACATCCGGAAAGCTGGTGTTGCAGAGCCGGCAGTTATGGGAATGACTCGTCATTCAACACGAGAAAAGTCTGAGAGATACAACAAAATTGACGAAGAAGATATTAAACATGCGGTTAACCTGATGAAAGGATTCCT
>JARRLM010000503.1:0-2689 GCA_037386985.1 Acidobacteriota bacterium
CTTTCAAGCTGTTTGGAAATTCTTATTGAAGCTTGGGATTATTATAAGGGATATTGATTGTGTCGGAAGGCAAAATCTTAGCCCGACTTTGACAACTCAGGGGGTATGACCCCCGTAAGTTATTGAAAACATTAGATCGGACCCTCAAAAGTCTTCACTACACGTGCATTTCCAGCTCACCCATTTTCGGTTTTTTATCGAGAAGCTCGGGCCTCGATTGAGGGGGTAGAGTCAAATTCAATCTGGAGAGCAACAAGAGTTGCTCTTTATTGGGCTCAGCATATCCGGGCAAGCGGAGTTCTCGTCCGTCTGTTGTAGGCAAGTGCACATCGACCAATTGAATAGATGCAAACTTTTCCAGAACCGACCGCACAGTCAAGCCGGGAGCAAGGACCTTCAAACGCTGCTGTAACGTCACCTCTAGACAATAGCACAGAAAGGCTACGAATATATGTGCTTCGATCCTTTCATCCTTTTGGTGATAGACAGGCCTTAAGGATAAATCCATTTTAAGAGTCTTGAATGCCTGTTCGACCTCAACCAGTTGTATGTAGTATTTCCAAAGCGTGGACGCTTCTTCCCCCACCAGATTTGAACGAAGAAGATATTGTCCCTCCTGCCTTCGAACCTTACGCAGCTTGTCTTTGATCAACCTGAAACGGAATGTTTCCGGTGTTACCGCCTGATGGGACAATGGCAGAAATAATTCCACCAGGCGGGCGGCATTACCGGCTTCCTTTTTTGCAGCTCCGATTTTCATCAACAGCCTGTCTCGATCGAGTTTCTGCTCGCTGAGCTCCTTCAATCGGTTCCAGTATCGTTTCAACCGTCGGCGGCGCATGGCACGCTCTTTCGCCTGGCGGCTCGTACTGCACGCCAGCACATACAGTTCTTCATCCTGCTTGAGAAGTTTGACATTCAGGCTGTTGCGTACTTTTTCCCACGGCAGGGGTAATAGTTTTGTTTCCAGTTTATTCAGCCGTCCTTTGGGTGTCCCGACAAGATAATAAACCGGCGTTTCCGATCGCCGCATTTCTTCGAGCACTTCTTCCGTTGGAATGCCGCGATCCATGATCCATACCCGCCGGGCCTTTCCATACTGATCTTCAATCTTTTTCAAAAATTGTCTCAGTGTCGTTCGGTCGCTCGTGTTTCCCGCCATGACTTCATAACTGAGAGGGAATCCATCCGGCGTCACCACCAGGGCAATAACCACCTGTACACAATCAGGACGTTTGTCCCGGCTGTATCCATAGCGTCTTTTGCCTGATCCTGGTGGATTGCTCTCAAAATAGGTGCTGGTCAGGTCGTATAACAGAACATCAAAATCTGCGTTGAACATGTCCCGCCAGCGCTGCTGCAAAAAAGAGAACATCCCTTCCTTATGCTCAAGCAGTTTATCCAGACATCGGTAGAGGTTTTGATACGGAATCGTTTCGCCTTCTTCGCCAAGCAGATCCCCTATAGCGCTATTGCCATACCATTCGCGATGCAGTTTCCACTCACTTCCTGGCTGTATCAATCTGTAGCAGACCAGGGTTTTCAGAATATTGAGCCAGCGGGTTCCTTGTCTGCTTGGCGGCAATTTCTCCGCCCAGTAGCGGTCCAACTTCAGCTGTTCCCATAAATGCAGTGCCATCCAGCAGGCACCCCATTGCCGCGGCCGTTGCAATCGCATCTGATTCACATGAACGTGAATCACGTCGTGATCATTCGACTGTACATTTCTGTCTTCAGGAAATAGAGAGATCTTGCGCGGCTTCTTTTTGCCGTTTTCCAATATCTCGATGGATCGCCACCAGGCTTCCCGCTGGCTATCGTTGATTTCACCGAGATAGAGTACGTGCTTTTGTACAACGCGTCCGCCGCTGATGCGCTGATTTTCAACAATGCTCCAATATCGATGCTCTTTGCCGTCCTTTTTCCGCTTCGTCATTCGCAGGAACATGTAGAAATTGTCTACAAAATATGGATGACTGCAAGAGGGTAGGTCTTCACTACACGCGGTTTCGGGCTATTTTCAGATATGCCGGGATTGATTTTATTGGGTTTACGTCAACGACGGGCCTTCATTTTTTCGATTTTGCTGTCGAGTTGTCAAAGTCGGGCTAACAGAAATCTGACGTTTGCCCTCCTGTACACTTTTGAGTTTCAGCCGTTCCAGTGGATTGGGTACGGATCGAAGATGCCGCTCTGAAAGGTGAAGATATTTTGCCGTTGTCCTTAGGTCGCCGTGCCCAAGCAGGAACTGAATGGTTCTTAGATCCGTGCCTCCTTCAAGCAGATGCGTGGCAAAACTGTGTCGCAGGGTATGAGGTGTAACGTTTTTGGCGATTCCGGCAGCCTGCGCCGCTTGTTTGCACGCATACCAGATTGTTTTATCTGATGTGGGGTATTCCTTCTTTCTATCTCTCTTGTCATTCCAGACAAAAAATCTGGTTGGAAACAGATAACCTTTCGGTCTACTAGAACGCCAGTATGCCCTTAGCGTCTCCAGCAACGAGGGACTGAAAGGAACGTCGCGGCTACGGCCTCCCTTGCCGTTTTCAACATGGACCATCATCCGGGAGCTGTCGATGTCGCTTACTTTGAGCCATGCAGCTTCTCTTCGTCTCAGCCCAGTCCCGTACAACAGCATCAGTATGGCGCGCTGCTTCAGATCGCTTGCGGCATTGATAAGTCTGGCTAC
>JARRLM010000504.1:0-3390 GCA_037386985.1 Acidobacteriota bacterium
CTCCTGAACCTGCTCTTTGACCTGTTCCGTGGCAGCCAATGCCTGGCTGAGTTCCTCTTTCGTCTTCCTCCGATCTTCCTGAATCGTCCGTCTCAGTTCCGTTTTAGTGCTGTCAACCGCATCCCGGGCACCATGCAGTTCATCCCTGAGTCCGGCGATCTGGCCCGAAAGGGAAGCCTCGGTGATTTTGCTGTCGTTTTCAAGAGCCTGGATCTGTTCGGATATCCTGTCCAGCTCGGAAATGAGTGCATTCTTATTCTGTTTATCAACGTAAAACAGATAAATAACGGCTAAAACCAGAATAATCATTACAATCAGTTTGACCGGCTCCGGGACCAGACTTTTTTCAGGGGGTACAGGTTTCGGTATACCGGGATCTGCGTTTTGAACGCTCATAAAACCTCCAAACCTTTCTAGCAGGGGATTCCGACGGATCCAGGATTTTCCTGAGCTGGTAATGCGACAGGAAAAATCGAACATAAGCCGGATTCAGCAGCACTCTACTGTGAGATTTCTTCCGTTGCTGCTATTCTTTCCTTCCGGCTTAAGAATCTCCGTCTGGTCAGGAAATACCCGATCAGGGACGCAAGGATGCAGGCTCCAACCCAGAGACTGAGAATTCCGGACATTTTGAAGCCGAAATAGAGCATAACGCCGGACATAACAAGGTAGAAAATACCGGCAATCAGCACTACTGGACCCGACCGGTAGGCACCCCTTTTCTTGAAATAAATCCACAACAGTCCGAAAACCGTAAGGGCGGAAAACAGAGTCAGGATAGCTCCTACATTGCTGAGCAGCTCTCCCAGTTGGTAGGCAAAAACAAGGAACAGTGCAATAGCGCCCTGAAGGATGACGGCGCCAACCGGGGCCTTGCCGTCTTTACCCCTTAATACTCGCGGCAGGAAACTATCCTTGGCCATCTCCGCATATACGCGGGGACCGAGAAACATCATGGCGCTCATTGCCGATATAAAAGCGATGATGACAAGGACCGACATGCACGCAGCTCCGGTTTCCCCGATCAGGTTCGTCATGATCAGGTGTCCGAGCGTAATACGTCCCGTTTCATCACTGGTAACGATTGCGAACTGCTCCGGAGTTAGATTTGCAACAAAAACCCAGTTGACAACCAGGTAGAGGACTCCGACCAGGCCACAACCCAGAAGTATCGCACGGGACACATCGCGCTTCGGATTCCTGAATTCCGAGGCGGCATAGACAGCCGCATTCCATCCGAGGAAGGCGAAGGTGATAAACAGAAGATTCTGCATAAAGGATCCGACGGGAAATCCTTCGAGCTGGCTGGGCGGCTGCCATTCCGGCCAGGAATTGTGCCCGCCGATCAGGCCTATAACAATAAAACCGACAACTAAGGCTATCTTCAACAAAACCAGAATATTTTGCGTTGTTACCGAAAACCGGATACCGATGGCATGAACGCCTGTCAGCAAAATAATCACCAGGGCGCCGAAAATCTTTGGGTCTATCCATGTCAGGAGCGTATTCGCGAAAGCACCTGCAGCAAAAGCATCAATAGCGATTGGAGCCGAAAATCCAAGCAGCAGGGACGCCCATCCAGCCAAATATCCCAGGGCAGGGTGGATAAGCGTAGAGAGATATTTGTACTCTCCACCGGATTTCGGAACGATCTGGGCGATGCTCGCATAGGCTCTTGCCCCTGCCAGGGCCAGGAACGCTCCGACGACCCAGGCCAGAAGTATCTGCTTGGGCGTAAGCGACTGGGCCATGTAACCGGTACTGATGAAGACCCCGGTGCCAATCATATTGGCAATGACCATGCCAATACCGGACAACACCCCTAATTTATGATCTTTCATTAAATCCAAACCTTTCCTCAGTCACTGCACCCTGTCGTCGGCAGCCATTTCCTCTTTTAAGAATCGGAACAAGGGTACCTGTAAAAGTAAATAGATGAAACAAAAATGAAGAAGGCCCTGAATTCCATGTGTGAAATTGCACTACGAACAATAATGATTGCGTGTTTCAAATTTTGCCTCTTCGGAATCATAATTATGGTGACTGTCACCGTAATTTCGGGTATCCGTTAGGACCTTGATCGACAGGCGGATTCTGTGCTTACCTAAAAGGGGGACGTCAAATTGGAAACGGTGGAGGACACAGGATGAGATTACTGGGTATCACGGCACATCCCGACGATGAAGTCGGTGCTTTCGGAGGCACTCTCCTTTTCTATAACTCGCGAAAAACAGAAACGTATGTCATATGCCTTACGCCGGGACAGGCTGCGACCTACCGTGGCAACGCCCGGTCTGATGAAGAACTTGCTGAAATTCGCCGTGCGGAATTCAAGAAATCGTGTTCGGTTCTTCAGGTTAAAGAAGCGCAGATTCTGGATTATCCGGACGGCGGATTGGATCGAACGGATTTTCTTACCGTGGTCGGGGATCTGACCTATCGCATTCGCAAGATACGGCCCCATCTGATTCTGACGCTTGGACCGGAGGGAGCCATTACGGGTCATCCCGACCATTCCATGGCATCCATTTATGCCACTATGGCGTTCCATTGGGCGGCCCGTCAGGATCGTTTTCCCGAACAGCTTCAGGGCGGCCTCAAGCCTCACGCGGCACAAAAGCTGTATTATGCCACCACTTCCTTTATATGGCCCGATCGCCCGCCTGCCCCCCCTTCCCGGCTGCACTCCTCCTCTCCGCTCCGGAATGTGCCGGAATGCCAGGTCCTGTACGGGCTTTCGGCATACTATACGGAATTTCTTAACCCGCATATTATGATTGACATGGTTCTACAGGGCTAAGTACTATATCCACGTACACGTGTCAGGGAATGGCCGCCATCGAGAACAGGGCGGCTTTTTCATTACTGATGCGGGTCCGGAGACCTCTCATCGATTTCGCAGCGAGGGAACTCATACAGGTATGGATACAGGCCCTGAAAACATGTGAGGGAACCTGACCATGCGAGGTGATTGCGTATACGTTACCGTCGTTAGGAAATCCGGTGGAAATCCGGGCCGGAACTGAAATTTGGTTCAAAGAGGAGTGTGTGTTCCCATGGAAAAAGAAGTTGGGAAAGTAAAATGGTTTAACAATGCCAAAGGGTACGGCTTTATCGAAAGAACGAGCGGCGGAGACGTATTCGTGCATCATTCCGCCATTCAGATGGACGGCTTTCGCACACTGACGGAAGGGGAATCCGTTTCCTTTACCGTAACGGAAGGGCCAAAGGGTCTGCAGGCGGAGAACGTAACCAAAGCCGAAGAAGAGGCTTCGTAACGTTATCTCCGGTACCCGACGCACCACAACAGACATACCTGGACCGCCACTGCTGAAAGCCTCCGGATAGCGGGGTTTGCAGCGCGTGCAGAGACACGCTGGGTTTCCACGT
>JARRLM010000505.1:0-2673 GCA_037386985.1 Acidobacteriota bacterium
GTTCAGCTCGAAACCAGCGAAATTGTTCAGGTAGAGCCCGCACCAGTTCGGATTCCCATTCCCGGTCTCGCGCTGCCGCTGGAAGATGATCGCAGAACCAAGGAAATTAAGTGGCAGCGGGTGTTGTATACCATGAAAGACCGTAAGCTCTCCAAGGAAAACATATAGTGCAGAAGTAAAAGATGAAGGACATTAAAGAGCGAATAGAACCTGTGAGAAGAAAAACAACCGACGCCCGGGACGATACTCCGCAGCTCGGTAGTATAAAAAAGGCAATGTACAATCTCAACCAGAGCATGGGCGCACTGGAACAACGCGCCTCCATTCCTTTTGAGAAGTTTCTCAATGAGCTCGTCGCTGATCCTCCGACCGTGATTCGTAATGTTTTCCAGATTTTTCATGACATGATAAAAGCCTATGTCTGCGAAGGTATTGAAGAATATCCTTACGATCCTGAATCCATTCACTATGTGCTCTATGACTGCAGCAAACTTTTTGTTGAAGGTTCAGACTATCCGTTTTTCGCCGACCGTCTCTTTGCCAACCGCCTAATCAGCCTGGTGGAAGCTTTAAAACGAGGTGCCCAGCAGAATAAAATCTATCTCTTCAAAGGCCCCCCCGGGTGCGGTAAAAGCACCTTTTTGAATAATCTGCTGATGAAGTTCGAAGAATATGCCAACACCGATGCAGGGATGCGTTATGAGACTGTCTGGCATTTTGATCGAAAAATATTGGAAGGCTTCAGAGATTACGAGACACACCCCGTGCTTGAGAAATTAGCACGTCTGCTGGACACGCCTTTTACGGGTCAGTCGGAATCGACTGCGGAAAACAAGGCACAAAATTCTTTGCAGAGCTCCGAAGCATACATGGCAGCCAATTACTCCCCTTATCTGGCTGAAAAGTTCATCGAAGTGCCGTGTCCAAGCCACGACAATCCGATTTTGATGATCCCCAAGCAGAACCGGCGGGAATTTTTCGACGATTTGTTTAAAAACGATGAATTTAAATGGAAGCTTTCCACTGAAAAGGAATATGACTGGGTTTTCAGAGATAATTCATGCACCATATGCAGCTCTTTGTATGAAGCCCTTCTGGATCTTTTTCAAAGTCCGCAAAAAGTCTTTGATATGCTCTATGCCCGTCCTTACAGGTTCAATCGACGTCTGGGAGAGGGCATCAGCGTCTTTAACCCGGGTGACAAACCCCTGCGCCAAAATGTTATGAGCAATGCTATTTTGCAGAAGCGGATCAACAGCCTGTTAAGAGACAGCAACCGCGTAAAGTACATTTTCTCCCAGTATGCCAAAACAAATAACGGAATTTATGCCCTGATGGACGTAAAGTCCCACAATACCGAACGGCTGATAGAGCTTCACAATATCATCAGTGAGGGGGTCCACAAGGTAGAAGATATTGAAGAAAACGTTAATTCACTTCTGCTGGCGGTTATGAACCCGGAGGATGAAAAAAACATTCAAGGGTTTCAGTCCTTTTTGGATCGTGTTGAGTACATCACCATACCCTATGTCATGGACCTTGCCACCGAAGTGGAAATTTACCGCAATATATTCGGCAAGCATATTGATGAGAGGTTCCTGCCCAGGGTGCTGCACAATTTTGCACGGGTGATTATTGCATCGCGTCTCAATCCAAAATCCGAAGCCATGCTTGAATGGATTGGCGAACCGGACAAGTATCGGCTCTACTGCGATGAGAACCTGCAGCTGCTCAAAATGGAGATTTATACCGGATATATCCCCGAATGGCTCAGGGAAGAAGACCGCAAACAATTGACCGCTAAGCGTCGACGAAAAATTATCGCTGAATCGGAAAAAGAAGGTGAACACGGCATTTCCGGCCGCGATTCCATAAAGATTTTTAATAGATTCTTTTCCGCCTACGCTAAAGAAGATAAATTGATTAACATGTCGGATTTGTGCAAATTTTTCACCAAAATCCACAAAAGCGTTAAAGACCTGATCCCGTCGGGATTTTTGGATTCGTTGCTTCGTATGTACGATTATACGATTTTGCAGGAAGTCAAAGAGTCCCTTTACTACTACAATGAAGAACAGATCTCCAAAGAAATTCAGAACTATCTTTTCGCGATTAATTTTGAAATCGGCTCGACTGAAACCTGCACCTATACAGGAGAGCGGTTGACGATAACCGAAGAATTTCTCCAGGCAATCGAAATTCGTCTTCTGGGTGCAAAAGCGGATGATGAAGCGCACCGGATGTTTCGCTCCACTTCCCAGAAAGAATACACCACCAGGACCTTAACCCAAGAAATTATGGTTGACGGGACACCAATTACAGAGACAAAGATCTACCAGTCCATGCATGATCGCTCTGTACATAATCTGAAGGAAAAAGTGCTCGACCCGTTTCTGGAGAATGAAAATTTCCGCCGGGCCATTAAGGATTACAACGATGAAGACTTTAAAACGTATGACAAACGAATTAGAGACGATGTGAGCTATCTGATTAACAATCTATGCGAAAAATACCGCTATACCGAACGTGGTGCAAAAGAAGTCTGCATATATGTCATTGACAGTGATCTGGCAAAAAAATTTGCAAATCCATAATCCATAAACGGTGAACATGGAATTACGATCACGGATCGATGACAGTCCTTATTCTCTCAATTTCTGAACCCCTCTTCCG